>NZ_JBYCLC010000162.1:0-13670 GCF_057473685.1 Mycobacterium sp. TH-M116
GCGATCGCGGTGGCAACCGCGGCGTCCACCGCGCTGCCGCCCTCGGCGAGCATGCGCAGGCCCGCCTGCGCGGCGAGCGGTTGCGATGTGCACACCACGTTGGATGCCAACACGGGCTTGCGCGGCCAGGCGTAGGGCAAGCTCCAGTCGAAGGGGGCGCTCACCTTCGGATCGTCGCACGCCGGTGCGCGTGGCCTCAACACGCGGGGCGAGAGTCACTCTGGCGTGACGCTCGGCGGCCAGGGCCACTCTGGCGTGACGTTCGGAGCGAAGCCGCGCCAGAGCCGCGCCAGAGCCGCAGCAGAGAGGTCAGCCCGTCAGCAGCGGCGCAAGCCAGGTCAGCTCGGCGGGCAGCTGCGAACTCCAATACGCGGCGTTGTGCCCCCCGGGGGAGAACCCGCCCGCCGGCGGGTTGGGCAGTTGGGCGACGAACTGTTTGGTCGCGGCATAGAAAGGGTCGCTGTCGCCGCAGTCCACCCGGATCGGGATGGACGCCAGCGCCGGCATACCGAACACCGAGTTGGCCGCGAAGTCCGCGGGTCCGTCGAACGCGCCGGGCGCGGCCGCCCCCGGAGACAGCCACAGCGCGGGGCTCACCGCGCAGATCGCCGCGGTGCGTGCCGGGCCCAGCCGGCCGCCGAGCAGCAAAGCACCGTAGCCGCCCATCGACCAGCCCAGGAAGGCCACCCGCGAGGTGTCCAGGCTCTGGTTGCTCAACATCGGGATCAGTTCGTCGAGCACCATGGCCCCGCTGTCCTCGCCGGACGCCCTCGTGTGCCAGTAGCCACCCCCGCCGTCGACGGCGACCACCGCGAACGGCGGCAACCCGGCGTCGACGGCCTGGGCCAGCCCGTGTTCGACGCCGCCGGCCATCACGGAGGCAGCGTCGCTGCCTTTGCCGTGCAGTGCGATGACCGGCCGCAACGGCATGGTCTGGCCCGGTGGGCGCGCGATCGCCCAGTTGGTGGTGATGCCGCCGCGCGCCGCCGACACGAAGGAGCCCGTGACCATGGTGGGGGCGGGTTGGCTCGAGGGGGCCGGTTCGCGGGGTACGGCCGGCGCCAAGGGCAGGCCGGTGCCGGCTGTGAAGAGGGCGGTTGGCACCGGCGTGGCCCGCGGTGAGCGGGGCTTGAGCACGCTGTCTAGGGCAAATGCGCTCGCCGCGCCGACGGCCGCACTGGTCCCGAGGCCCAGCACGGCGCGACGGCTCACGTCCGGCATGCGGGTCATCATGCCATGTTCGTTTGGCGGGCCGTTTGTTCAAAATGGCAATGCAGTACCACTTTGACTGGCACCATGGCATCTCGTGACCGCAGCTGTGACTCCAAAAGGAGAACGTCGACGGTATGCGCTTGTGAGCGCTGCCGCCGAGCTGCTTGCGGAGGGCGGATTCGAGGCGGTGCGGCACCGAGCGGTGGCCAGGCGCGCAGGCCTGCCCTTGGCGTCGACCACGTACTACTTCTCCTCGCTCGACGATCTGATCGCTCGCGCCGTCGAGCACATCGGGATGATCGAGGTGGCGCAGCTACGAGCTCGGGTCATGTCGCTGTCCAGGCGGCGCCGGGGGCCCGAAACCACCGCTGAGGTGCTGGTAGACCTGCTGGTGGGGGACGTTTCCGGGCCGGGCCTCACCGACCAGCTGATCTCGCGGTACGAGCGGCACATCGCGTGCACCCGGCTGTCCGCGTTGCGGGAGACCATGCGCCGCAGCCTGCGGCAGCGCGCCGAGGCCGTCGCCGAGGCGCTCGAGCGATCGGGCCGGTCCGTCCACCTCGAACTGGTGTGCACCCTGATCTGTGCCGTCGACGGGTCGGTGGTGTCCGCCCTCGTGGAAGGCCGCGACCCCAGGTCGGCGGCCCTGGACACGGTGGTCGATCTCGTCGACGTCCTCGCGCCCATCGACCAGCGACCCGTGCGGATCTGACTTCGTCACGACGAGCACGGTGGTGCCGGGTGGTACTCACGTGTGTTTGGACCCCTCTGGCATGGTGGTAGGAAGTCCGAAGGCGGACTTGCGGGGAGGAACCATGGACAGGGCGGACACCGCGGGCGAGTCGCACCTAAATCGGGTCATGGGCCCCGGCGTGCTGCTGTTGTTCATCGTCGGCGACATGCTCGGGACCGGCATCTACGCCCTGATCGGCGACGTGGGAGCCGAGGTCGGCGGCGCGGCATGGGTTCCGTTCCTGTTGGCCTTCGTCATCGCCACGGTGACCGCGTGCAGCTACCTGGAGCTGGTGACCAAATATCCGCGAGCCGCCGGCACCGCGCTGTATGTGCATAAGGCATTCGGCAACCGCTTCGTCACATTCATGGTCGCGTTCCTGGTGATGTGTGTCGGCATCAGCGGTGCAGCGACCGCGTCGAGGTTTTTCGGGTCGAACTTCATCGTCGCCTTCAAACTCTTCTGGGGCACCAAGGGCGTGGTTGTGGTCGCGATGCTGTTCATGGTGGCGCTGGCGGTGGTGAACCTGCGCGGTATGCGGGAGAGCGCGAAGCTCAACGTGGTGCTCACCCTCATCGAGATCACCGGGCTGGTGATGGTGATCGCCGTCGGGCTTTGGGCGTCGGTCAAGGGGGGCCACGCCCACTACTCGCGGGTGATCGCGTTCAACGTCGGCGACAAGAACCTCTTCGTCGCACTGACCGCGGCGACGTCGCTCGCGTTCTTCGCGATGGCCGGATTCGAGGACTCGGTGAACATGGCCGAAGAAACCAAGGACCCGGTCAGGACGTTCCCGAAGGTGTTGCTGTCCGGGCTGGTCATCGCGGCGGTCATCTACACGCTGGTGGCGGTCGTCTCCGTCGCGGTGGTGCCCGTGAAGGCGTTGGAGGCCAGCGACACGCCGCTCGTCGACGTGGTCGAGGCCGCGGCCCCCGGGTTGCCGACCAAGATCATCCTGCCGTTCATCTCGATGGTCGCGGTGTCCAACACGGCGTTGCTCGGCATGCTCATGGCCAGCCGGCTGATCTACGGAATGGCCCGCGAGGGCGTGCTGCCGTCGTTTCTGGGCGCGGTCAGCCCGACCCGCCGGTCGCCGTGGGTCGCTGTGCTGTTCACCACGGCGATAGCGTTGGGGTTGATCCTGTATGTGACCGCCTTCGCGAACAGGGACGCGATCTCGGTGCTCAGCGGAACCACGTCGTTGCTGCTCCTGGCGGTGTTCACCATGGTCAACGTCGCGGTGCTGGTGCTGCGCCGTGACGCGTCGACAGTCGGGCGGCCCCACTTCAGGACACCGACTCCCTTGCCGATCTTCGGATTCCTGTCATCGGTGCTGCTGCTGATGCCCTTCTTCGGCCGGCCGGTGCAGCAGTACGTCCTGGCCGCGATCATGATCTCCAGCGGGGTGGTCATCGCGGTGATCGGCCGACTGGTCAGCAGGGGGTGGGCGAAGCGGCGCACGGATGCCGAACCGGCGCCGGCGTTGTCGGACACCCGCTAACGCAGCGATGGGGTGACGATGCACCCGGTCGCAAAGTCGCCGTAGATCGTGACATCGCTTGGGCGGCGGTGGGCGTACAAGGCGATGTAGGCGCATACGACGGCATCGACCGGGTCCTCGGCGCGGCGCAGGTCGCTCTTGCGTCGCGCGCCGACCACCTGCGCGCGCAGCTCCGCCCAGCCTTCGTGGCCCGCGACGCGCAGCGGCACCGCGGCGTGCGCGAGCCCCTCGACGCCGTCCATCAACAGCAGCATCTCGGCTTTGAGCCGGCCAAGATCACGCCCGGGCTTTGCCTTGTATTTGAGTGTGCGCGCCAGTCGGAACAACACCACCGTCGCCGGGTGCGGGTAGACCTCTATAGAACGCCGCCCGGCCGATGACCGTGGGTCCATGTCGAGACGCAGCGCACGCGCCAGCCGCGCGGCGCGCGGACCGCCGGCGAATTCCGCTTTGGTGGTGTTGGAGGGGTGCGCGCCGGCTTCGAACCGGCGGAAGTCACGGTTGAGCGCCGCCTCGGCCGGTCGTTGCCCGGTCGCGTTGGTCACCACCAGCGGGGCGTCGAAGGCGACGACGCAGTCGCCCCGCACGTAGGGCTGCAACGCGGCGAGGATCTCGGCGTCGTCGCGGACGGCGTCGACGCGCACCAAGCGGCCGCGCGCGTCGACGACCGCGACACCGGTCGGGTTGCGCCCGGCCCAGGCCAAGTCGACACCCGCGAAGTGCACCCGCACAGGTTAGGGGGCCCGGAGGGTGAGGCGGCAGACCTACGGGTCGCGGTGGCGCGAGCCGTGTCACATCCGCCAGCGCCGCTGCCGGGAAGGGGGCTCGTTAGGCCCGCCTTCGAGCGACAACGCGCGGGCCGCCGCCGGACACCCCGGTGTGTCGCTCGAAGGCGGGCAAAAAATGCGCCCGCAGGCACCGGGACTCATGCGGCAGATGTGACGGCTGTGCTGGGTCTCGGCGTGCGGGGGAGAGCCGGCCCGTCGGGGCGGGACCGACCGTAAGCTGTGTGCTTGTGAGCGTTCCGAACGTCCTGGCTGCCCGGTACGCCAGCCCCGAGATGGTCGCGATCTGGTCGCCCGAGGCCAAGATCTCCGCCGAGCGGCGGCTCTGGCTGGCCGTGTTGCGGGCGCAGGCGGAGTTGGGCGTTGCGGTGCCACCGTCAGCGATCGCCGATTACGAGCGGGTGCTCGACGACGTCGACCCGGCCTCGATCGCGGCCCGCGAACGCGTCCTGCGCCACGACGTCAAGGCCCGCATCGAGGAATTCAACGCGCTGGCCGGCCACGAGCACGTGCACAAGGGGATGACCAGCCGCGACCTGACCGAGAACGTCGAGCAGCTGCAGGTCCGGCGGTCGCTGGAGCTGGTGTTCTCCCACGGGGTGGCGGTGGTGGCGCGGCTCGCCGAGCATGCGGTGATCTATCGCGACCTGGTGATGGCCGGACGCAGCCACAACGTCGCCGCGCAGGCCACCACGCTGGGCAAGCGTTTTGCCTCGGCGGCGCAGGAGATGCTGGTCGCGCTGGCCAGGCTGCGCGGGTTGATCGACCGCTATCCGCTGCGCGGGATCAAGGGCCCGATGGGCACCGCGCAGGACATGCTCGACCTGCTCGACGGCGATGCGGCCAAGTTGGGCGAACTCGAGCACCGTGTGGCCGCGTTCCTCGGTTTCACAACGGTCTTGACCAGCGTCGGGCAGGTCTATCCTCGTTCGTTGGACCACGACGTCATCTCCGCTCTGGTACAGCTGGGCGCCGGGCCGTCGTCGCTGGCCCACACGATCCGGCTGATGGCCGGGCACGAACTCGTCACCGAGGGCTTCGCGCCCGGGCAGGTCGGTTCGTCGGCGATGCCGCACAAGATGAACACCCGCAGCTGCGAGCGGGTCAACGGGCTGCAGGTGGTGCTGCGCGGCTATGCGTCGATGGCCGCCGAGTTGGCCGGTGCGCAGTGGAACGAGGGTGACGTGTTCTGCTCCGTGGTGCGCCGGGTGGCGTTGCCGGACAGCTTCTTTGCCGTCGACGGTCAGATCGAGACGTTCCTGACCGTGCTCGACGAGTTCGGCGCCTACCCGGCGGTGATCGCGCGCGAGCTGGACCGTTACCTGCCGTTCCTGGCCACCACCAAGGTGCTGATCGCGGCGGTGCGCGCCGGGATGGGCCGCGAGGCCGCCCACCATGTGATCCGAGAACACGCGGTGGCCACCGCGCTGGACATGCGCGAACGCGGTGCCGAGCCCGACCTGCTGGAGCGGCTGGCCGCCGATCCGAGGCTGCCGCTGGACGCCGCGGCGCTGGACGCCGCGCTGGCCGACAAGAAAGCCTTCACCGGTGCCGCCGGCGACCAGGTCGACGAGGTCGTCGCCGCGGTGGATGCGCTGGTGGCCCGCCATCCCGACGCTGCCGAATACCGTCCGGGGGCGATCCTGTGACTGCGGCCGGCGCGCTCGCGGAAATCGACTTCACCGATCTGGACAATTTCGCGAACGGATTTCCGCACGAGCTGTTCGCCGTGCACCGCCGCGAGGCACCGGTCTACTGGCATGAGCCGACCGACAACACCCCCGGCGGCGAGGGTTTCTGGTCGGTCGCCACCTACGCGGAAACGCTTGAGGTGCTCAAAAACCCGGTGGCCTATTCGTCGGTGACCGGTGGTGGGCGGCCGTTCGGCGGCACGCTGCTGCAGGACCTGGCCATCGCGGGCCAAGTGCTCAACATGATGGACGACCCGCGGCACTCCCAGATCCGGCGCCTGGTCGGCTCGGGGCTCACGCCGCGGATGATCCGGCGCGTCGAGGACGACCTGCGCGGCCGGGCCCGCGTCCTGCTGGATGCGGTGGTGCCCGGCGAGCCGTTCGACTTCCTCGTCGACATCGCGGCCGAACTGCCGATGCAGATGATCTGCATCCTGCTGGGTGTGCCGGAGTCCGAACGACATTGGCTGTTCGAGGCCATCGAGCCGCAGTTCGACTTCGGGGCCTCCCGCAAGGCCACACTCTCGCAGCTCTCGCCGGGAACGTCGGCCGAGGAGGCCGGCTCGCGGATGTACGCCTACGGCCAGCAGTTGATCGCCGCCAAACGTGCCGAGCCGACCGACGACATGCTGTCCGTCGTGGCCAATGCCGTGTTGGACGACGCCGACGACAAGGATGCGGTCCTTTCGGATCTCGAGCTTTACCTGTTCTTCAGCCTGCTGTTCAGCGCCGGTGCCGAGACCACGCGCAATGCGGTCGCCGGCGGGCTGCTGGCGCTGGCCGAGCATCCCGACCAATTGCGTTCGCTGCGTGCTGATTTCGGCATGCTGCCCGCGGCCGTGGAGGAGATGGTGCGGTGGACGTCGCCGTCCCCGTCGAAGCGGCGGACCGCGACCCGCGACGTCACGCTGGGAGGCCGGCCGATCGAGGCGGGTCAGAAGGTCCAGGTCTGGGAGGGCTCGGCCAATCGCGATGCCGGTGTCTTCGACCGTGCCGACGACTTCGACATCACCCGACAGCCCAATCCGCACCTGGGCTTCGGGCAGGGAGTGCACTACTGTCTGGGGGCCAACCTGGCCCGGCTCGAGCTGCGGGTCCTGTTCGAGGAGCTGTTCACGCGTTTCAGTGCAGTCGGTGTCGTGCGGCCCGTCGAATGGACGCGCAGCAACCGCCACACCGGCATCCGGCATCTGTTCGTGGAGTTGTGCCGGCAACCATGACGAACCGGCTCGCCGCGGTCGGACCGCCTCGTGCCTTGCAGCCGGGTCACCGGTTCGGGATCGTGATGCCGGCCGACCGCAGTTCCAGGGCGGCCAGTGCCCGGATCGTGGGGGGATCGGCGTAACGCCAGCCACGAACCGGGTCCGGGCTGACAGCGGCGAGCTTGCGCGGCGACCGATTCGTCAATGCCCGCAGGGCCAGCAGCTGTTCGCCGGCCGGGGTCGCGGCCAGGGCGGTGGCCGCCAGTTTGCGGCGGAAGAACCTCAGGCGCAGGAACAGCCAGGGCAGGACGGCGATCAGGATGGGAAGGGCGATGACGGCCATGGCGAGCAGTACCGCCAGCCAGCTGCCGGTGGTGTTCAGGGTGCGTCCGGCGCCGGCGATCTCGCGGGCGGCCTGGCCGGCAGAGGTGAGCGGCGCGCTGAGCGCGTCACCCAGCAGCGGGATGCGTCCGGCGCCGCTACCGGCGGACGCCAGGCTTTCGGCGATGCCGTGCGCACCGGCCTCCACCTGCCGGCCGGCCTCGGCGATCGTCGAGATGGCGTCGTAGACGGCCAGACCGACGAGCAGCCAGATCCCCGTCCAGAGGAAGACGGCGAAGTCACTGAACAGCTGGCCCGCGAGCCGGCCGGGTGTGGTGGCGTAGGGCAGAAACCGCGATCGCATCCTTCGATCCCAGCACAGCTCCCGGAGCCGGGCCCTGTTTCCGGCGCCCGATAGGCTGGCGCGATGCGTCCCGCACTGTCCGACTACCGGCACCTGGCCAGCGGCAAGGTCCGCGAGTTGTACCGCGTCGACGGCGAGCACCTGCTGCTCGTCGCCACCGACCGGATCTCGGCCTACGACTATGTGCTGGACAGCACGATCCCGGACAAGGGCCGCATCCTGACCGCAATGAGCGTGTTCTTCTTCGGCTTCGTCGACGCTCCCAACCACCTGGCCGGCCCGCCCGACGACCCGCGCATCCCCGACGCGGTGCTGGGCCGAGCGCTGGTGGTGCGCGAGCTGAAGATGCTGCCGGTCGAATGTGTGGCGCGCGGTTACCTGACGGGTTCGGGCTTGCTGGACTACGAGGCGACCGGCGAGGTGTGTGGTATTGCGCTGCCGCCAGGCCTCGTCGAGGCCAGTCGGTTCGCCACACCGCTGTTCACCCCGGCCACCAAAGCCGCACTGGGCGACCACGACGAGAACGTCTCGTTCGACCAGGTGATCGAGATGGTGGGCGCGGTGCGCGCCAACCAACTGCGCGACCGGACACTGCAGATCTATGTCCAGGCGTCCGAACACGCTCTGACGAAGGGAATCATCATCGCCGACACCAAGTTCGAATTCGGCACCGACCGCGACGGGAACTTGCTGCTGGCCGACGAGATCTTCACCCCTGATTCGTCGCGGTACTGGCCGGCCGAGGACTACCGCGCCGGTGTGGTGCAGACCAGCTTCGACAAGCAGTTCGTCCGCAACTGGCTCACGGGTCCCGAATCGGGTTGGGAACGGCACGGCTCGAACCCCCCGCCACCGCTGCCCGACGACATCATCGAGGCCACACGTGACCGTTACATCAATGCCTACGAACGCATTTCCGGTCTGAGCTTCGATGACTGGATCGGCCCGGCCGCATGACGGAAGCGCCCCGCGCCCCAGTGGCCAACCGGGTTGAGACCCGCCGCGAGCACCACGGGGACGTCTTCGTCGACCCCTACGAATGGCTGCGCGACAAGGCTGACCCTGAAGTCATCGCGCACCTGCAGGCCGAAAATGACTACGTCGACCGGATGACGGATCACCTCGAACCGCTGCGCCGACAGATTTTCGACGAGATCAAAGCACGTACCAAGGAGACCGACCTGTCGGTGCCCACCCGGCAGGGTGACTGGTGGTATTACTCGCGGACGTTCGAGGGCAAGCAGTACGGCGTCCAGTGCCGTTGCCCGGTCACCGGTCCCGACGACTGGACCCCGCCGGCGCTGGACGAGAACATCGAAGTACCCGGTGAGCAGATTCTGCTCGACTCGAACGCCGAGGCACAGGGTCATGAGTTCTTTGCGCTGGGCGCGGCCATGGTCAGCCTGGATGGCAACCTACTGGCGTATTCCGTCGACACGGTCGGCGACGAACGCTATACGTTGCGGTTCAAGGATTTACGCACCGGCCAATCGCTCGAGGACGAGATCGTCGACATCGCGGGCGGGGGAACCTGGGCGGCCGACAACCGGACGGTCTACTACCTGACCCTGGATGCGGCCCACCGCCCCGACAAGGTATGGCGGTATCGGCTCGGCTTCGGCGACCCGGCGGAGCTGGTCTATCACGAAGCCGACGAACGGTTCTGGTTGGGGGTGGGCCTGACCCGGAGCAAGGCCTACGTCCTGCTCAACGCGGCCTCGGCTATCACCTCCGAGTGGCGGTATGCGGACGCCTCCGACCCGGACGCCGGGTTCACCGTCGTGCTGCCACGGCGCGAAGGGGTCGACTACGCGGTGGAACACGCGGTCGTCGAGGGCCGGAATCGGTTCCTGATCCTGCACAATGACGGCGCGGTCAACTTCACCCTGGTTGAATCCCCGGTCGACGATCCCACGCGGCAGCGCACCCTGATCGCACACCGCGACGACGTCCGGATCGAGGGCGTGGACGCCTTCGCCGACCACCTGGTGGTGAGTTACCGGCGTGCGGCGCTGCCCCGCGTCCAGTTGTGGCCGCTGAACGCCGAAGGCGGTTATGGTGAGCCCGAAGAGATTTCGTCGGACTCCGAGTTGATGTGGGTCAGCGCGGGCGCGGACCCGAACTGGGATTCCCCGAAGCTGCGGATCCGGGTGGGCTCTTTCGTCACCCCGGTGCGGATCTACGATGTCGACCTGGCCACCGGAGAGCGGACACTGCTGCGTGAACAGCCTGTGCTCGGCGACTACCGGCCCGGCGACTACGTGGAGCGGCGCGAGTGGGCCCTTGCCGACGACGGCGCCCGCGTACCGGTGTCGATCGTGTATCGCACCGGAATCGGATTCCCCGCTCCGACCTTGCTCTACGGCTACGGCGCTTATGAGATCTGCACCGATCCGGCGTTCTCCATCGCCCGGTTGTCGCTCCTGGACCGCGGCATGGTGTTCGTCATCGCCCATGTCCGTGGCGGCGGTGAGATGGGCCGGCTGTGGTACGAGCACGGCAAGCTCTTGGCCAAGAAGAACAGCTTTAGCGACTTCGTTTCGGTGGCAAGGGATTTGGTGGATTCGGGGCTGACCAGTCGGCAGCAACTGGTGGCGTTGGGTGGCAGCGCGGGCGGCCTGCTGATGGGCGCGGTGGCCAACCTGGCGCCGGACCTGTTCGCCGGCATCCTCGCGCAGGTCCCGTTCGTCGACCCGTTGACCACTATCTTGGACCCGTCCTTGCCGCTGACCGTCACCGAGTGGGACGAATGGGGAAACCCGTTGAGCGACAAGGATGTCTACGCCTACATGAAGTCGTATTCGCCGTATGAGAACGTGGAGCCGAAGCAGTATCCGGCGATCCTGGCGATGACGTCGCTGAATGACACCAGGGTGTATTACGTCGAGCCGGCCAAGTGGGTCGCGGCGCTGCGCCACGCCAACACCGACGGCAATCCGGTGTTGTTGAAGACACAGATGAACGCCGGCCATGGCGGCGTCAGCGGCCGCTACAAGGCGTGGCAGGAGACCGCGTTCCAATACGCGTGGCTGCTGGCCGTCGCCGATCCCAACAGCTACGGGCGCGGATAAGGCTGCGGCGCGATCGGTGACGTCACGCGGCCCGGCTTTCCTTCCCTGTCGAGGTCGCGTTGTCACTCCTCGAACTGATCGTGAGCCCAATTCACCACGGCCTGGTACTGGTCGGGGCACAGTTCGGCGGCAGCGGCGCCCAGGACCACCCCGGCATGACGATTGCTGAACCCAGCGGATTCCTCCAGCATCGTGACGGCTTCGGGCACCGTGGCGCCGGAACGCAGCATGTTGCAGGTGGCATACCCCCAATGGAGTGCGTCGGCTTGGGACATGTGGGCGACCTGCGCCTTGTTCAGCCGCGCGATGTATGCGGATTCGTCGGCGACGGCGGGTGCTGCCAGCCAGAATGCGGCGGTGGCAAGCGCGCACGAAATCAATGCGACTCTGAAGATCCTTTCGGCTCCTTCGATCATGCGGGATTGGAAATGTCGGGATCTAGAATCCCAGAAGTCGCTGTTTCAATGTTGTGAATTCCTCGTCGGTCAGTAGATGCGATTCGCGCAGTTCGCCAAGTTCGCGCAGGCCGGCCGCGATCTCCGCCACCGAACGGATCGTCCCTTTCGGTCCCGTGCGCTCCGGGTTGCGGCCGGCGCCGGGGGTACCGCCGAGAGCCCGTCCGGCCATTCCCGCCAGCGCCATCTCGCTGAGGAGGTTGCTGCCTCCGCTTGCCGAAGCGGCTGCCATGGAGCTCGCGCTGCTCAGCGGCAGGGCGGCAGCGGCGAGCCTGGCCCCGGGGGCGGCCGCAAGCCAACCCTGGGGCACCGACAAACGCCCGATCGTCGATGCCCGGCCCAACCCTGCGGCCACGGAGGGGCCTCCGCCGCCCGTTGTCGCCGAAACCATCGATCCGAATGGGTGCCCGCCGGCGGCACCGCGGATCACTCCGGCAGCCTCTTCGTGGACGGACAGCGCCTGCGCGGCGAGGAATGCTCTGGTTCCGACCCCGACCGACGCCGACGACGCCGACGTGCTGGCCGAGGAGGCAGCGGTGCTCGTCACCGAGGGCGTTTCCAGCAGAGTTTTCAAAGGCGAGGAGTCCAACACCGACGTCAGCTCCGACAGGGGCGATGTCGATGACTGCGGTCCGGTGAGCGCTTGCAGGGTGTGCGGAACCGCTGCCGCGAACGCCGATGCGTGGTTGCCGGCGGCGCCGACCGGTGCTGTGGCCGCTGCGGCCTGGTTGGTCGTGTTGGGCGGCGCGGTGAACTGCGCCAGCGTCGACGCCGCTGCCGAATGGCCGGCGTACCCGTACATGGCGGTGGCATCCTGCACCCACATCTGCGCGTAACGTTCTTCGGTGATCGCGATCGCCGCGGTGTTCTGGCCTAAGAGATTGGTCGCGATCAGCGCGCTGAGTTGAACTCGGTTGGCGGTGACCGCCGGCGGCGGAACGGTGAGCGCGAACGCGTTTTCGTAGGCGGCGGCGGCCGACTTGGCTTGGACGGCAGTCAGCTCCGCCTGAGTGGCTGTCGCGCGGAGCCAGGCAATGTACGGAGTGACCGCGGTCGCCATGGATGCCGCGGCGCCGCCCAGCCACGGGCCATTCGTCAAACCTGAAGTTATCCCCTCGTATGAGGCGGCTGTGGCATGCAGATCGGCTGCCAGGTTGTCCCACGCGGATGCCGCGGCCAGCATCGGTCCCGATCCGGGACCCGAATACATCCGGCCAGAATTGATCTCAGGAGGTAGCATCGCAAAATCCACAGCTGAGGTCCTTCTTGTCAGGCCGTCAGTGATGTTGGCCTCACCGGTCGCACCGGGGCCATTCGCGACGTCTGCTTGCGCTGCGCAGATAAGTCGAGTTGCGATCGTGCCGTTCGCGTTAGGCGCCTTATACATCGCACGTGAGAAGCCCACAGTACGACGGCGAGCAAGGCGATCGAACGGTACAACACGACGTAACTTTGTGTTCATCATAGCCGCTGACCGCCGGTGTCGTCCACGACACGGCGTGCCTCACCTAAGCCAGCCGCACGGGGGACGGATAGCTGGTGCCGAGTGGCCGCCACTGAGGGGAACGTTTGGCGAGTTTTTCGTTTTTCACTACGGAGCATCGCCGGCTGGCCCAGAATACTGTCTCGTCGTGATAACACCGTGATCAAGACGAGACAGCGGCGTTATGGGGTATACGAGGGGATTCGACATGTCATTCTTGGTTTCCGATCCGAGCGCACTGGCGGCAGCTGCTGCGGATGTCGGCGGTATCGGCGTACAGCTTCGTGCTGCTACGGCGGCCGCGAGTCCGATCACCAGCGTGGCATCGGCGGCGGCCGACGAAGTGTCGCAAAGCATCGCGGCTTTATTCGGAAGCTACGGCCGCGAGTATGGCGCTCTGCTTGCCCAAGCGGCGGCATTTCACGTCAGCATGGAACGTACCTTGACCAGCGCCGCAGAGTTGTATGTGAGCGCCGAGGCGTCCAACGCCTCGCCACTGCAAAACGGCGTGCAAGCGCTTCGTGGCATTTTCAGTGCTTTCCCCGGTGGCAACGGAGGCCAGCTGGCGAGTAGTGCCGGTGCCGGCGCCCATGCGGCGAACGCCGCTGCTAGTAGTAGCGGTAGCTCCGCGTCTGCTGCCACGACGATGTCAAGTGCGGCAACACCGTCGCCAAGTGCCAACGCCCCTGGTGTCAGCGCCACTTTCACGGCAACGTTGCAGTGGAATAACGGTTTTACTGGCGACTACACCATCACCAACACCGGTTCGACTCCGTTGACGAACTGGCAAGCCCAGTTCAATCTTCCGTCGAACGAGTCCATCAGTAATGCGTGGAATGCCCAAATCTCCCA
>NZ_JBYCLC010000163.1:0-14268 GCF_057473685.1 Mycobacterium sp. TH-M116
GCGGTAATCGCGGCCGTCAGGTCGAAAGATTGCACACGACCATCAAGGTCTTCGTCGAGGAGTTGAGTAAACATCTCGTCGAGCCGCTTGCGCCGCCGGCTTGACGCCAAAAGTTCGATGCCGGTGCGGATCTCGAATACCGTCACCGATGTCGTCCAGATTGATTCGGTGGGCTGATGATCGAGCCATGCCACGACGGCCGGATCGGGTGTGTCCCGCATCAACGCGGAGAGCACATCGGTGTCGAGCACGATCATGATTCGTTGAACTGCGCAGGCTGGGCGGGCTGGGCGGCGAGGCGGCCCAGCCGCCTGGGCAAACTCCTCTGGGCGCATCAGCGCACGCCGGCGACACTCGTCCTCCCGCGGTGGCGGAATCAATCCAGCCCGAGCGCCTCGCGCAGCCGCGCCGGACTCATGGCGCCGGGCCGGCCCGTGTCCGGCGGGAACGAATCGAGCAACCGGATCAGATCCGGGCGCCGGGTCGGGTCGTCGGCGCACTGCCGGGGTGTGTGACCGGCCAGGGCGGGGAGCGATTCGTCGAGCCAGGCCGCCTCGTACATGTGGATCATGTCCTGGAGGGCCGCGGCGAGGGCCGGGTCGGCAGCCACGTCGTCGATCACCTCGCTCTCCGCGTCGTCGCCGGCGAGTCGCTGGGCGTCGCGCAGATCGCCGAGCGGCTCACGGGTCTCGCTGAGCACACTCACCGACGCGTCGAGCGCACGCACAGCGGCGAGCACCCGGTCGAAGCGTTCCGCGCTGTTGGCGTGCACGTGCAGCTCGTCGCCGGTGAGCTCCAGGTGCGCCCGAACCCGCTGCATGCCGTGGGTGACGACGTGCTCGAACCACACCAGCGTGTCCCCCGACTCGCCTTCCTCCCGTTCGTAGAGACCGTCGAGCCCGCGGGCCAGCGCCTCCGGGTCGGCGGCGCGCAACACCGCATCGCACATCGTCAACGGCTCGCCCTCGGTGTTGAGCAGCACCGGCGGGGCGAACCGCCGCGACAGCGCCGCGACCAGCTCGACCGGGTCGGGCTCGTCGTCGAGCAGCGCGATCAACCCGTCACGCTCCCCGAGCGAAACCGGCTCCAACCCGCCGAACACCTGCATCGTCTCCCCCGCGGGAACAACTCTGGCGCAATAGAATTCACCGGCCTTGACCTGCGTGCTGGCGGCCCGTTCACGCACCTCGTGCACGTCGCCGGTGCGCACGTCGCGCACCGTGAAACCCTGCCCGCGCGACACGTCGAGCACCTCGTACACCGACCGCTGCACGAGCAGCCACTGCTGGGCCAACGACTGTTCGTCGTCGGGCAACAGAACGCCACGGGTACCGACGAACTCGGCGAACGCCCCTCCCTCGAACAGCACCACGTCGGCGACCAGAGGATCGCGCAGCCCGTCGACGAGCGAATCGGGTGAGTCCCAGTGCTGCGACCGGACACGGGCGATCTCGAGGAACTCCGCCATGAACGGGCCGTCCAGCAGATCGATGGCCGCCTTCTGATACAGCCAGGCCGCCCGCTCTTCCAGCGGCAGCTGCTCGCGGTTGAGGTGACACACCTTGTATTTGCGCCCCGAACCGCACCAACACCGCTGATTGCGACCCAGGTCGGCGCGCGGAGCCGCCCGGAACGCCTCGAGCAGTTGCTGAAGATGATCGTCGGGGGGCGCCCCCGCCCGGCGCAGCAGCGACAACCCCCGCTCGGCGTCCCCCCGATCGCCGGCGTAGCGGGCCAACTCCAGCAGCGTCAACGGCCACGACGGGTCCAGTGACTCGGCGTCATTCAGCGCCGCCTCGGCCTGTTCGACGTCCCCGAGCGCCTCGTGGGCCTTGGCGCGCATCCAGCGCAAGGCCGGGCGCGCGGCCCGCGGCGCCATCGGCTCGGCCGATTCGGCGAAGACCCCCAGGGCCATGGCCGAGGTCTCGTCGTCCACGTCGATCTCGCGCAGCACGGCGGCGGCCACGGCCGGTTCGCCCAGCAGCTCCAGGACGGTGCGCACCGTGGTGCGGTCCGGCTCGGAGGACGGCTCGCCGGCCACCGGGGCCGGGGCGATGTCGGTGACGTCGGGCTCGTCGCCGTCGTCGAGGCGGGCCTGCACGGCCTCGACCACGTCGAGGGTCTGCTCGTGCAGTGTGAGCGTGGCCAGCACGGCCAGCGCCTCGTCGTCGTCGAGTTCGTAGCGCGCCTTGATCGTTTCGAGCCGGTCGGCCGTCCGCGCTGCGGCGAAGTCGAAGCCCCCGCATGCGACCCGATCGCCGTCGCGAGCCAGCCCGCTCGCGGCGAGCAGATCACCTAGCGGAGCCGTCGGCTCGCGAAAGAGGCTGTCGTCGTCGGCGCACACCGTCCACGTCGCGATGTCGAGCATCTCGGGGCGGTCGGGACGCTCGCCGAGCAGCGCCGCCAGCGCCTCGCCGGGGTGGCCCGCAACCGGCTCCGCGACCGGCTCGGCGACCGCGACCAGCTCGAGGCCGCTCGCCCCGACCCCCAGCCCGACGAGGTCACCGGCGCGCACGCCCAGAGCGGCGAGGTGACCGCTCGGCAGCAGCAGCGCCCCCGAGAAGTCGACCGCGTCCGCGGGCACCCCGCGGGCGGCCAGGACCTCGTCGTGCAGGAATGGAAACACGTCGCTCAGCGGCGAACCGTCGGCAAGTCGCCGATAGGCCTCCACCTCGGTCAGGATCGACACCGGCGCCAAGTCGGGTCCCCACGCCAGGAGGTCGTGGTCGACCTCGACCTCGGTGAGGCGGTGGGTGAAAATTCTGCCTTCGAGCAAGGCCGGAATCCAGGCCCACCGCCCGTCGGCCAGGGGCAGGATCGGCTCGTCGTCGTCGAGAATGTCGTCGAGGGCCTCTACAGGGTCGGGTCCGAGGTCGGCACCGTCGGCTTCGAGCACGTCCAGCAGGTCGTCCTCGCTCATCGGGCCGCGCGTCGAAAGAACCTGGCGCACAACGGCAGCAAGCGCATCTTCAGGCATCGGCCCGAGACTACTCGCCCCGGCTTGCGCTGTCAGCGGCCGGTGGGGCGTCACGCCGTGGCGAAACCCGGACCTCCGTCAGCCGACGGCGGCCCCGGCTTGCGCGTAAGGCGCGCCGAACTCGGTCACCGGCTGGAAACCGTGCTTGCGGGCCCTGGCGGCGGCGTGGCGCATCAGCGCGTAGATCCCGACGAACGCGGCGTGATCGGTCATCAACAACGGCGGCAACAGCCGGTTGTGCACCAGTGCGAAGGCGATCCCGTCGGCGGGATTGGTCCAGCCGAGCGAGCCACCGAACCCGACGTGCCCGAAGCCCGGCATGATGTTGCCGATCGGCAGACTGTGATAGCCCAGATGGAAAGCCAAGGGTACGAACAGGTTTCGATCCGGCCGCAGGCTTTTTCGGCCGGTCAGGCCCGCGACGAGTTCACCCGAGAGGAACCGGGTGCCGTCGATCTCGCCGCCGTTGGCGATCGCGCCGTACATGCGCGCCAGGCCCCGGGCGGTCACCACCCCGTTGGCCGCGGGGATCTCGGCATCCAGCATCGCGTTCTCCCCCTTGACGGCATCGGTGATGCCCGGGAAGTACATCGAGCGGTATGCGCCGGACATCTCGTTGGCGACCTTGCGCAGCACGAAGTTCGCCACCGGATTGCCGATCATGTTCTGCGGCATGACGATCTCGGCCGCCCGCGTCGGCGCTCCGGCCGGCGGCCGGCCCAGGTGCAGGCCGTCGGTGTCCAGCGGCTCGGCGAGCTCCTCGCGGATCAGCGCACGCATGCCCTTTCCGGTCACCGCCCGGGCCAGGCCCGACATCAGCCACCCGAACGTCAGCGCATGGTAGGCCGGCTTGCCCAGCAGGCGCCCCGGCGGCGCCGCGGCCAGTCGTTCCTCCATGACGGTGTGGTCGAAAAGGTCTTCCCGCGTGGCGCCGCGCAGACCCGACAGCCCGGCGGCGTGCCTCATCACGTCGCGCACCGTCAGGTACGCCTTCCCGTTCGCCCCGAACGCCGGCCAGTACTCGGCCACCGGTGCCTCGTAGTCGATCAGCCCCCGATCGGCGAGCCGGTGGATGACGGTGGCGGCCATGCCCTTGGTCGCCGAGAACACCATCGGGGCGGTGTCCTCCGACCACGGCTCGTCTCCGGCGCGGTCGGCCCAGCCCGTCCACACGTCCACCACGGGCTGGCCGTCGAGGTACACCGCCAGGGCGCCGCCGCCGAACCGGCGCGCCGGGAACATGCCGGCGAAAGCGCGAACGACGCACGTGAAATGTGAGTCCGCCGCGCCGGACATCCGTTGACCCGCGTCAGGGTCATCGGGCATAGGGACCGCGCGTCGATCGACTCCAGTGTCCACCGTCATACTTTTAATTTACTAAGACTTCATATTCGTCTTCGGCGCGCACCGGATTACGTTATCCAACCGTTAGCCTCGGCGGGGCTCACGCACACCCCGGACCCGTTCTGCCGACGTCGCCGCGGCGCGTCACGGGCGCGGCGTCGCGTCGGGCCACCGGAACCGAGCGCGGTATTCCGGCCAATCCCACGTCGACAGGAACGCCTGGGCCGCCTCGTAGCCCTTGTCGAAGAGCTGTTCGAGACGCTGGCGGGATGCGTCGAAGTCGAGCACGCCGACGTCGGTCGATTCGACCAGGATGGCGCGGGAACGGACCCACGGCTGGTTGAGCTGGGTCTGGTCATGGCCGACCAGCATGGTGGTCAGCAGACTTTCCAACAGTGACGTCTGCTCGAAGAACCGCAGCGGCCGCAGAGCCGGCATCACTTCACCGAGTCCCTCGGCGATCCGGGGTAGCACCGTGATCCCGAACGTGGGCCGACGCGGCGCCTTGCCGTCCCAACGGTCGAAGGTGTCGATCGGGAAGTTCGACAGAACGCCGCCGTCGACCAGGGTCGACGGGCGCCCGGTCGCGCTGAACAAGGTGACCGGGCGGTAGAAGAACGGGATCGCCATCGACGCGCGGACCGCGTCGGCAACGGATTGTTCGTCGGGGTCCAGACCGTAGATCGGCCGGTAATCCCAGGGAAATCGCACCAGCTGCGCCGCCGTCACGTCCGCGACGGTGACCACCAGCCGGCTGCGCCGCCCCTCGGGCAGGTGGTCGTCATCGAGTTTCAGGTCACCGAACGTCTCGACTCCCAGGTTCTTCAGCTCAGCGCGCACCCACTCGTGGGCGAAGTCGCCGCGGTACATGCTCGTTTCCCGAACCAGTCCCCACGCCGCACCCAGAAAAGGGACCGGCGGCGGGTCACGCCATTTGCTCAGCGGCACCGACAGCGCCAGTTCCTTGATCTCCTGGCTCGTCAGCTGGTCACCCTGGGACGCGGCGGCAAGAACCGCGGCGACGACCGAGCCGCCAGAGACCCCCGACACCCTGGTGAACGAATACCCGTCCTCCATGAGCGCGACGATGGCACCCACCAGGCCGATGAACTTGACACCCCCGCCCGAGAGCACGAGGTCGGCATGTTTCGGCTCGCTGGTCTCGTTGCCGTCTGCCATGGCCGCCTTTCCGTCGCGAGGTGGCTGAGCTCGACGTTACTGCGCTGCAGCTGCCAGGATCTGTTGGGCCGCAAGCGCCGGAGTCAGCTCGCCGGCCCTGACCTTCTGCTCGACGTCGGCCCGGATCCTGCGCACCGCCGGATTCGACAGCACCCGGTCGAGCACCGTGTCGCGCACCATCTGCCAGGTCCAGTCGACCTGTTGAGCCCGTCGGCGCGCCTCGAACTCGCCGGCCTCGGTGAGCACCCGGCGATGACGTTCGATGGTGTCCCACAGCTCGGACAGACCGGTGCCCTCGGTTGCGCTCGTCGTGAGAACCGGCGGCCGCCAGAGCGTTTCGCGTGGATGGATCAACCTGATGGCAGCAGCGAGTTCCCGTGCGGCCGACCTCGCCTCGGCCAGGTGGTCCCCGTCGGCCTTGTTGACGACGACGATGTCGGCCAGCTCCAGGGCTCCCTTCTTGATGCCCTGCAGGGAGTCGCCGCTGCGGGCCAGGGTCAGCAGCACGAAGGTGTCCACCATGTTGGCGACGGCCACCTCCGACTGGCCGACACCGACCGTCTCGATCAGGATCGCGTCGAACCCGGCGGCCTCCAGCAGCACGACGGTCTCCCGGGTCGCCTTCGCCACACCGCCCAACGTCCCCGACGTCGGGGACGGCCGGACATAGGCGTCGGCGTGCACGGCCAGCCGCGGCATCCGGGTCTTGTCGCCCAGGATCGACCCGCCGGTGCGCGTCGACGACGGGTCCACGGCCAGCACCCCCACCCGGTGGCCCCGCTCGATCAGGTGCATGCCCAGCGCTTCGATGGTGGTTGATTTGCCCGACCCCGGCACCCCGGTGATGCCCACCCGGTGGGCGCCGCCGGAGTCCGGCATCAGCTCCAGCAGCAGTTGCTGGGCCTGCTCGTGATGGTCGGGCCGGGTGGACTCCAGCAAGGTGATGGCCCGCGACAGCGCAGCGCGGTCTCCGCGGCGGACGGCGGCGCCGAGGTCCTCGACCGTTTGCGCGCTCATCGGGCCGCCACCGCCCGCGAGCGTAACGCCACCGCGATTTCCGGCGCCGATTTTCGCAGTGGCGTGACGCTCGCGGGAAATATCATGCGTCCAAGTCATACCCAAGCCGCTCGGCCAGCTTGTGCAGCAGGCCGATCGCCGCGTCGGCGATCACGGTCCCGGGCGGGAAGATGGCGGCGGCTCCGGCGGCATACAGCTCGTCGAAGTCACCCGGCGGGATGACCCCGCCGACCACGATCATGATGTCGGGCCGGCCCACCTGCACCAGCGCGTCGCGCAGCGCCGGCACCAGCGTCAGGTGGCCCGCGGCCAGCGACGACACCCCGATGACGTGCACGTCGTTGTCGGCGGCCTGCCGGGCGACCTCCTCGGGCGTGGAGAACAGCGATCCGACGTCGACGTCGAAGCCGATGTCGGCGAACGCCGTCGCGATCACCTTCTGGCCGCGGTCGTGGCCGTCCTGCCCCATCTTGGCCACCAGAATCCTGGGCCGGCGGCCGTCGGCCTCGGCGAACTTCTCGACCAGTTCGGTGGCTTGAGAAATAGGGGCGATGTTGGTGGCCTTTCCGGCTTCGTCACGGTAGACCCCCGAGATGGTACGGATCTCCGCCCGGTGCCGTCCGTACACCTTCTCCAGCGCGTCGGAGATCTCCCCGACGGTGGCCTTGGCGCGGGCCGCGTCGATGGACAGCGCCAGCAGGTTGTTGCCCAGGCCGTCCGCCCCGGCGCGACCGTGGGCGGCCGCCGCGCGCGACAGCTCGGCCAGGGCGGCATCGCAGGCCGCCTGGTCCCGGGTCGCCCGCAGCTCCTGCAACTTGGCGTGCTGCTCGGCGCGCACCCGGCTGTTCTCGACCTTGAGGACCTCGATCTCGGTGTCCTCGTCGACCTGGTACTTGTTGACCCCGATCACCGGCTGCTGACCGGAGTCGATCCGGGCCTGGGTGCGCGCGGCCGCCTCCTCGATGCGCATCTTGGGGATGCCCTCGCTGATGGCCTGGGCCATCCCGCCGTACTCGGCGATCTCTGCCAGGTGGGCGCGGGCCTGCTGCGCGAGCTGGTGGGTCAGCCACTCCACGTAATAGGACCCGCCCCACGGGTCGATCGGGCGGGTGGTGCCCGACTCCTGCTGCAACAGCAGCTGGGTGTTACGCGCGATGCGCGCCGAGAAATCGGTCGGCAGGGCCAGCGCCTCGTCGAGGGCGTTGGTGTGCAGCGACTGGGTGTGGCCCTGGGTGGCGGCCATCGCCTCGATGCAGGTGCGGGCCACGTTGTTGAACGCGTCCTGGGCGGTCAGCGACCAGCCCGAGGTCTGCGAATGCGTGCGCAATGACCTGGATTTCGGGTTTTGGGGTCCAAATTCTGCGACGAGTTCGCTCCAGAGCAGCCGGCCGGCGCGCAGCTTGGCGACCTCCATGAAGAAGTTCATCCCGATGCCCCAGAAGAACGACAGCCGGGGCGCGAAGTCGTCGATGTGCAGGCCCGCGTCCAGGCCGGCCTTGATGTAGTCGACCCCGTCGGCCAGGGTGTAGGCCAACTCCAGATCCGCTGTGGCACCGGCCTCTTGGATGTGGTAGCCGGAGATCGAGATGGAGTTGAATTTCGGCATCTTGGCACTGGCGTAGGCGAAGATGTCGGAGATGATGCGCATCGACGGCTTGGGCGGATAGATGTAGGTGTTGCGCACCATGAACTCTTTGAGGATGTCGTTCTGGATGGTGCCCGCCAGCTTCTCCGGCGGCACCCCCTGCTCCTCGGCGGCCACCACGTACAGCGCCAGGATCGGCAGCACGGCGCCGTTCATCGTCATCGACACGCTCACCGCCGACAGGTCGATGCCGTCGAACAACTGGCGCATGTCCAGGATGGAATCGATTGCCACACCGGCCATTCCGACGTCTCCCTGCACGCGCGGATGGTCGGAGTCATAGCCGCGGTGGGTGGCCAGATCGAAGGCCACCGACAGCCCCTTCTGGCCCGCGGCCAGGTTGCGCCGGTAGAACGCGTTGGAGTCCGCGGCGGTGGAGAACCCGGCGTACTGGCGGATCGTCCACGGCTGGTTGACGTACATCGTGGGATAGGGCCCGCGGATGTACGGCGGCTCGCCGGGGAAGCTGTGCAGCGGGTACCCGTCGGCCGCCGCGGCGGCCCGGTCGGCGGCGACGTAGACCGGCTTGACGTCGATTCCCTCCGGGGTCTGCCAGGTACGGTGCTCGTTTCCCACCGCTTCGGCGGGCCGCTGCGCCGTGCCGTCGCCATGTAGCGGAATGTCGGAGAAATTCCCAATCACAGAGGCGCTGCTCGTCATCGCGGCTACGCCCCCAATCGGGTGAGCAGATCCGACAATGCTTGGACTGCATCGATTTTCGCGGTCAGGTACTCATCTGGCCGGTGCGCCGGGTCTTTCAGGTCGCCCATCGCCCGCTCCGGCCCGGCCAGGCACACCCGTGACACTCCGGCGCTGCGGGCCGCCGCCACGACAGCGGCGGCTTCGTCGCCGTAACGCTTGTCGGTGCCGCAGATGACCGCAACCGCCGGCGAACCGGCATCCGATACGGCTGCGGCCACCCCGGCGGCGTCGAGCGGTCCCGGGTTGAGCGCCTCGATTCCGCCCGACGCCAGCAGGTTTGACGCAAACGTCGCCCGGATATTGTGCTCGGCGAGCGGCCCCAGCGGCAGCAACAGCGCCCGCGGTCGCGCCCCGGTGCGGGCCAGGTGGGCGTCGGAACGGTCCCGCAGCGCTTCGAACGCGGCGGCGTAGCGCTTACCGGGTTGCTGCGAATCCTGTTGTGGCAGTGCAGCTTCTGCCAGATTCGGGAACTCGTTGACGCCGGTGATCGCGGTGCGACGGTGCGCGATGTCGTCGGCGCGCTTCGCGGCCACCTTGGCGATCTTTTCGGCGAGGTAGTCGCGGGCGTCGGCGAACCCGCCGCGGGACTCGATCGTCTGGAAATGCCCCCAGGCGTGCCGGGCCAGCTCCTCGGTGAGGTCCTCGACGAACCACGAGCCACCGGCCGGATCGAGCACCCGCCCGACGTGGGATTCCTCCAACAGCAGCAGCTGGGTGTTGCGGGCGATGCGGCGCGCGAAACCCGCAGACACGCCGGGGAACCCGCCCGGGATCGCCACGTCGAACGGGTGCACCAGCACGGTGTCGGCACCGCCCACGCCCGCGGCGAAGGCGGCCACCGTGCCGCGCAGCATGTTCACCCAGGGATCGCGCTGGGTCATCATCGGCAACGATGTCTCGGCGTGCAGCACGGCCGCGCCGCCCTCGGGGTCACCGGCGACCTCGGCGACGCGCGCCCACAGCCGGCGCGCGGCCCGCATCTTGGCGATCGTCATGAACTGGTCGTCGTCGGCGGCCAGGCGGAAGCTGATCTGCCGCAACGCGTCGGCAACGGAGATCCCTGACTCGGTGAGGATCCGCAGGTAGGCCACCGCGGCCGCCAGGCTGCCGGCGAGCTCCCACGCCGCGCTGGCGCCGAGATTGTGGAAGGCCGGCCCGTCGACCGTGATCGAGCGCAGCCCGCGCTGACCGGCCACCCGGGTCGCGACCGCCACCACCTGCTCGACCGTGCAGGACTTTCGCCCGCCCAGCGACGCGCTCAACGGGTCGGCGCCCAGGTCCACCGACACCGTGGCCCGCGCGGCCGGTTCCAGCCGGTCCACCAGCCCCAGCAGCGCGTCGCCGGCCGCCGGATAGTCGGGGCCGGCGTCGAGGATCACCGGCGCCAGATCCAGGTAAACGCCGGCGAGCAGCGCGGCGAGCCGATCGGGAGCCACACCGGACTCCCCCACCCGGACCAGCAGCGCGCTGACCCCGTCGGTGAGCGCGCCCAGTACCGCTGCATTGCCGTCGTCGGCGCCTGAACCCGGTTTGGGGAACGCGTCTTTGGGGAACGCCTCGGCGACCTTCCAGCCGGCGTCGACGTCGCGCGTTGCGTCGCCGCCACGCACGTAGGGCCACTCACCCGGCAACGGCGGCTCGGGCAGCTCGTCGAGCGCGGTGTAGAGCGCGCGGACGGCAAACCCGTCATAGGTGGGGGTATCCAGGGCGTGCTCGGGTTGCGCACCCAACTCCGCGGGGTCGCGCCGGGTGCTTTTGGCCAGCACACCCGCGACCGCGGTGCGCCACCGCGCCAGCGCTTCCTGACCGGCCGCTGGATCGGCTGCCACCCTCGTTGGTACGTCCACGGACACCGACGGCTCCTGTAATCGCAGGAAATGGGAATTTCTCAACCCGGGGTCGCCACTTTTCCACCAGGCTAATTGATCGGTTGCGTCGCTCCTGCGGCGAGGTAGGGCGCGGGCCGGTCCGGGGCGAAACGCCAGACGCGGGCAACGCGGTATTCATCTGCGCCCCGTAGCCTTGACAAGCGTGACGGCACCCGCCACCGGCAAAGCCACCGGCGCCCTGCGCAGCCTCGGCTACGGGTTGGCCGCGACGGCGCGTCAACTGTCCCGGCCGCGGGCCGTGGCGACGGCGGTCGGCATCGCGATCGTCGTGGCGGTGGCGCTGCTGGTCCCGCTGCCGACCGCCGTGCAATTACGCGACTGGGCGCAGTCGGTGGGCCCGTGGTTCCCGCTGGCGTTCCTGGCCGCGCACGTCGTCGTCACCGTGGTGCCGATCCCGCGCACGGCGTTCACCCTGGCCGCCGGCCTGCTTTTCGGACCGGTGCTGGGGGTGCTGATCGCCGTGTCCGCCAGCGCGGCCAGTGCGCTGATCGCGCTGCTGCTGGTGCGCGCGGCGGGCTGGCAGCTCAACCGGCTGGCTCGCCACCGCGCCGTCGAGAGGATCGACCAGCGGCTGCGGGAGCGGGGCTGGCTGGCAGTCTTGTCGCTGCGGTTGATTCCGGTCGTGCCGTTCTCCGCGCTGAACTACGCCGCCGGCGCGTCTGCGGTGCGGGCGCTGCCGTTCACGCTTGCCACGGTGGCCGGGTTGCTGCCGGGCACCGCCGCCGTGGCGGTCCTCGGCGACGCGCTGGCCGGTCATCCGAGCCCGCTGCTCTTCCTGGTGTCGCTGTGCACGAGCGCGCTGGGGATGTGCGGGATCATCGTCGAGATCCGCCATTACCGGCGCCGGCACTCGCGGGCATGGTGACGATCGCCATCCGCACCAGGATCTTCGGCCGGCTCGTGCGGTCGCGCCGGCTGATGCGCGCACCGATCTGGATCTACCGGGCCCGCGCGGGCGCGCTGTTCGGCTCGCGAATCCTGATGCTCGAACACATCGGGCGCACATCCGGCGCAAAGCGCTACGTCGTGCTGGAGGTCATCGATCACCCTGCCCCGGACCTTTACGTCATCGCCTCCGGATTCGGCCGAAAAGCCCAGTGGTTCGGCAACATCCAGGCCAACCCACGGGTGCGTGTCTACGCCGGCAGCCATGCGCCCCGACGCGCCACCGCACGCATCCTCGACCAGGAAGAGGTCGACCGCGCCCTGGCGGTCTACCGCAGCCGCCATCCCCGGGCATGGCAGCAGCTCAGACCGGTGCTCGAGGATATGCTCGGCGCTCTGATCGCCGACACCGGCACGCCGCTGCCCATGGTCGAGCTGCGCCTCGACTAATCGCGGTCGGGGCCCTTGACCGTCATCGCCGCGAAGACGGCCAGGAACGACGCGGCCGGCAAGGTGTTGACGATCTTGTCGCGGGCCCGGACGTGCGCACCCACCGCCAGCACGAAATACAGCGTCAGCATCGCCGTCGTCAGCCTGGCCAGCGCCGGGAACCGCGTGACCGACAGCAGACCGACTGCGGCCGCGGCCTTGACCACCGGCAGCACCGGCCGAACGCTGTCCGGAACGTCGAGATCGTCGAGGATCTTCTTGATCGGGGGCACCGGAACCGCGCAGGCCACCGCGTCACCGGCATGGAACACCGCAAGCGCCACATATGTTTTCGGGGAAGTCAGCACACTCATGTGCCGATCCTAGAGCGTGCTGCCGACGACAGCTCTCGCACCCGCGCGGGTGTGGCGCGAGCCGAACCGGGCTACACCGCGCCGCCGCCCAGGCCTCCGTCGCCGCCCGCACCGCCCGTGCCGCCGGTCGAGTCGGTGGGTGTGACGCCCGTTTCCCCAGGGCCGCCGGCCTTGCCAGTGGTGCCGGCACCGGCACCACCGGTGCCGCCGGTGCCGCCGGTCCCGCCGGTGCCGCCGGCGACGCCGCCACTGGTCGAATCACCGCCGGTACCGCCCGTGCCTCCGGTACCGCCCAGACCACCGGCCGACGTGCCGTCACCGCCGGTGCCGCCATCGCCACCGGTGCCGCCGGCGCCGGGTGAGCTGCCGGTGAACCCAGTCCCACCAGTGCCACCGGCACCACCGTCACCGCCCTCACTCAAAGCGCTACTCGACGTCCCGCCCTGACCGCCGGTCCCGCCCTGGCCGCCAGCCACACCGGCGGCCTTACCGGCACCACCTTGACCGCCGTGGCCACCGGCACCGCCGAGACCCACGATCTTCCCACCCGCGTTGCCCCCGTCGCCGCCGATGCCGCCGGCGCCCGCCGTGACAGTTCCGTCGCCGCCGCTGCCACCCGCACCACCCGCGCCGGCGGTGCTCACAGCGAACACGGTGTTGCCACCGGTCCCACCGTCGCCGCCGAGGCCGCCGACCGTTCCGAGACCACCCGTACCACCGACGCCACCCGCACCGCCGAACTGACCGCCGACCCCGCCGTCTCCGCCGGCCCCGCCGGCACCGGCGGTGCCGCTCGCGTTGCCACCGCCGACACCGCCGACACCGCCGACACCACCTTGACCCTCGATTCCGTGCGAGCCCGTCACGCCGCCGCCACCGGCAAGCCCGGTCGAGCCGAACAATCCGTGCGTTCCGCCGGCACCGCCGTCCCCGCCTGCACCACCGACACCGCCGGTGCCACCGTTGCCGCCGACGCCTCCCGTGCCGCCGGTGCCGCCGGTAACAATCGCGGTACCGGCGGCACCGTCCCCGCCCACACCTCCGGTGCCTCCGGTGCCGCCGGTGCCGCCCGCACCGCCGAGCCCCCCGGCGCCGCCGAGGCCACCGTTGCCGATCAGCTCCCCGCCGGCACCACCCTGACCGCCCACGCCACCGGTCCCGCCGTCACCGCCGACACCGCCCTCACTGCCGGCGCCGCCAGCAGTGCCGGAGCCGCCGGGCGCCGCGCCGGCAGTCCCAGCGCTACCCGTGCCGCCCGACGCACCTAGGGTTCCCGTGCCACCTATTCCGCCGGCGCCGCCGGCGCCGCCGTCACCCAGCAGCCCGGCGGCACCCCCCATGCCGCCGGCACCGCCGGTACCACCGTTGACACCGGTACCGCCTGTTCCGCCTGTTCCGCCGTTGCCGAGGAAGAGTCCCCCGGCCCCGCCGGCGCCGCCGGCGCCACCCCCCGCCGCCCCGGTACCACCGGTGCCACCAGTACCGAACAAGCCCGCCGAACCACCAACCCCGCCGGCACCATGATCGACCCCGACCACCCCGGCAGCCCCCGTACCACCATTACCGATCAGAAAACCACCATCACCGAGGTTGCCGAACACCCCCGAACCACCCAACAACGACTGATTCGGGCCGGTGAAACCATTGACCCCGTTACCGATCAAGTCCCGCCCGAACAAAAACACCGTCGGCGCATTGATCACCTGTTCCGCACCCGACAACACAGAGTGCAGCGACATCGCCGGACTTATCGTCGCCGCAGCGTTAGCGGCCTCCTCGACCGCATACAAACCCCCACCCGACACCAACGACTGCACAAACCCGTCA
>NZ_JBYCLC010000164.1:0-31513 GCF_057473685.1 Mycobacterium sp. TH-M116
GCCGGCGCATGCGTCAACGCGGGTGCCGCTCCGTGCTGAAACAAGTTCGCCATGACCCCGTCTTCGCGCGGGTAGCCCGGTCGGCCCGGCGGCGCCGCAGTACCATCTGCTCGTGCCCGTCTCGAACCCTGACTCCACCGTCGCCCTGCGCGTTCTCGTCTACAGCGACAACGCCGACACGCGCCGGGAAGTAATCCAGGCGTTGGGGCGGCACCTGCACCCGGATCTGCCCGAACTGAACTACGTGGAGGTGGCGACCGGCGCCATCGTCGTCCAGCGGATGGACGAAGGCGGGATCGATCTCGCCATCCTCGACGGGGAGGCGACGCCGACGGGCGGCATGGGAATCGCCAAACAGCTCAAGGACGAACTGGACACCTGCCCGCCCATCGTCGTGCTCACCGGCCGTCCCGACGACGCCTGGCTGGCCAAGTGGTCGCGTGCCGAAGCCGTGGTGCCGCATCCCATCGACCCCATCGTGCTGGGCCGCACAGTGCTGGGCCTACTCCGCACGCCCGCGCGCTAGTCGGTTCACCACTCCAGTAGTCCGTTGACCACTCCAGGTCGCCGTGCCCGGGGCGTGGGCCACCGGGTGGTTGGCCGCGTGAGCCCGGTTCTCGACCGGCCGGTTGCGGTCGCGGCAACGGTCCGCGGACCACGATGCACGATCAGCGCGGGCGCCGTCCCGGTCTGACGATCTGCGGTTTCCCAGCGGACGCAGCCTTCCCTCGGTCACGCACCGGGCAACCGATCTGATAGCCCACCCCGGGCAAGCGCGCCAGCCGCCGCGACGCTATGTTGTAGGTCATTGTGACCGGAGCAAAACCGGACGGTCGCAGCAGCCCGGCCACCGCTCGGCCACCGCTCGGCCGCCGCGCGGCGGCCCGTACGACGGATCATGGAGCGAGTTGAACGTCTACCTACCCATCCTGGTACTGGGAGCCATCGCCGCCGCGTTTGCCGTGGGCTCGGTGGTGATCGCGAGTCTGGTTGGCCCGTCACGGTACAACCGGTCGAAGCTGGAGGCCTACGAGTGCGGGATCGAGCCCACCGACGACACCGCGCACACGACGGCCGGCCAGCGATTCCCGGTGAAGTACTACCTGACCGCGATGCTGTTCATCGTCTTCGACATCGAGATCGTGTTCCTGTATCCCTGGGCGGTCAGCTATGACGCACTGGGGACGTTCGCGCTGGTCGAAATGGTCGTGTTCATGCTCACGGTGTTCGTGGCCTACGCCTACGTGTGGCGCCGCGGGGGCCTGACGTGGGATTGAGAACCGACATGGGATCGAGGTAGGGCGCGTGGGCCTGGAAGAACAGCTGCCCGGTGGGATTCTGCTGTCCACTGTCGAGAAGGTCGCGGGCTACGTGCGCAAGGGCTCACTGTGGCCGGCGACGTTCGGGTTGGCCTGCTGCGCAATCGAGATGATGGCGACGGCCGGGCCGCGGTTCGACATCGCACGGTTCGGCATGGAGCGGTTCTCGGCGACACCGCGTCAGGCCGATCTGATGATCGTGGCCGGGCGGGTCAGCCAGAAGATGGCGCCCGTGCTGCGCCAGATCTACGACCAGATGGCCGAGCCGAAATGGGTCCTGTCGATGGGCGTGTGCGCGTCGTCGGGCGGGATGTTCAACAACTACGCGATCGTGCAGGGCGTCGACCACGTGGTCCCGGTCGACATCTACCTGCCCGGCTGCCCCCCGCGCCCGGAGATGCTTCTGCACGCAATCCTGAAGCTGCACGAGAAGATTCAGCAGATGCCGCTCGGCGTCAACCGTGAACACGCCATCGCCGAGGCCGAAGCGGCAGCGCTGGCGGCCCGGCCCACCCTCGAGATGCGCGGGCTGCTGCGATGAGCTCACCCGACCAGGACCCGCAGCAGGCGGTGGCCCGCGCCGACGAGGAACTGATCGACGTCCGCCGCGGCATGTTCGGGGTCTCGGGCACCGGCGACACCTCCGGGTACGGCCGGCTGGTGCGCGAGGTCACGCTGCCGGGTAGCAGTTCCCGGCCCTACGGGGGCTACTTCGACGACGTCGCCGACCGGCTGGCCGAGGCGCTGGGACGCGCCGGTGTCGAATTCGGCGACGCGATCGAGAACGTCGTCGTGGACCGCGACGAGCTGACGTTGCACGTGCGCCGGGAGCTGCTGCCGCAGGTCGCCCAGCGATTGCGCGACGAACCCGACCTGCGGTTCGAGATGTGCCTGGGGGTCAGCGGCGTGCACTACCCGCATGAGGCGGGTCGCGAACTGCACGCCGTCTACCACCTGCAGTCGATCACCCACGGCCGCCGCGTCCGCCTGGAAGTGGCTGTGCCCGATAGCGATCCGCATATCCCGTCGCTGTACGCGGTCTACCCGACCAACGACTGGCACGAACGCGAGACCTACGACTTCTTCGGCATCGTCTTCGACGGGCACCCGTCGCTGACCCGCATCGAGATGCCCGACGACTGGCAGGGGCACCCGCAGCGCAAGGACTACCCGCTCGGCGGAGTCCCGGTGCAGTACAAGGGCGCGCAGATACCCCCGCCCGACGAGCGGAGGGGCTACAACTGATGACCGACACGTCAACGGCGCACGAGGGCAATGACGCCGGGGGGGCCGTCCTGGTCGCCGGTGGCCAGGACTGGGAGCAGGTCGTCGACGCGGCCCGCAAGGCGGACCCCGGCGAGCGCATCGTCGTCAACATGGGGCCCCAGCACCCGTCCACCCACGGGGTGTTGCGGCTGATCCTGGAGATCGAGGGCGAGACCGTCACCGAGGTCCGCTGCGGAATCGGCTACCTGCACACCGGGATCGAGAAGAACCTCGAGTACCGCTACTGGACCCAGGGCGTCACCTTCGTGACCCGGATGGACTATCTGTCGCCGTTTTTCAACGAGACCGCCTTCTGCTTAGGCGTGGAGAAGCTGCTCGGCATCACCGATCAGATCCCGGAGCGGGCCAGCGTCATCCGGGTGATGATGATGGAGCTCAACCGGATCTCCTCGCACCTGGTGGCCCTGGCCACCGGTGGGATGGAGCTGGGCGCGATGACCCCGATGTTCGTCGGCTTCCGGGGCCGCGAGATCGTGCTCAAACTCTTCGAATCGATCACCGGCCTGCGGATGAACAACGCCTACATCCGCCCGGGCGGTGTGGCGCAGGACCTTCCGCCCAACGCGATCGACGAGATCTCGGCAGCCCTCGAGGAGTTGCGCGATCCGCTGCGAGAGATGGGCGCTCTGCTCAACGAGAACGCCATCTGGAAGGCCCGCACCGAGGGCGTCGGCTACCTGGACCTGACCGGGTGCATGGCGCTGGGGATCACCGGTCCGATCCTGCGGTCCACCGGCTTGCCCCTCGACGTGCGCAAGAGCGACCCCTACTGCGGATACGAGGACTACGAATTCGACGTGATCACCGCCGATACGTGTGACGCCTACGGTCGCTACATCATTCGCGTGAAAGAGATGTGGGAGTCGATGAAGATCGTGGAGCAGTGTTTGGACAAGCTGCGGCCGGGTCCGACGATGGTCGAAGACCGCAAGATCGCCTGGCCGGCCGATCTGAAGGTGGGCCCCGACGGCATGGGCAACTCAGAAGAGCACATCGCCAAGATCATGACCGGCTCGATGGAGTCGCTGATCCATCACTTCAAGCTCGTCACCGAGGGCATCCGGGTGCCGGCGGGCCAGGTCTACAGCGCGGTCGAATCGCCGCGGGGCGAGCTGGGGGTGCACATGGTCAGCGACGGCGGCACCCGCCCCTATCGGGTGCACTACCGGGACCCGTCGTTCACCAATCTGCAGTCGGTCGCCGCAATGTGCGAGGGCGGGATGGTCGCCGACCTGATCACCGCGGTCGCGTCCATCGACCCGGTCATGGGCGGGGTGGACCGATGACGGATTTGCCCGACTCTCCCCCCCAGGGCCAACCGGTGTTCATCCGGCTGGGTCCGCCACCCGAGGAGCCGAACGCGTTCGTGGTCGAGGGCGCGCCGCAGTCCTACCCGCCGGAGGTGCGGGCACGCCTGGAGGTCGACGCCAAGGAGATCATCGGCCGCTACCCCGACAAGCGTTCAGCACTGCTGCCGCTGCTGCACCTGGTGCAGGCTCAGGACTCCTACCTGACGCCCGCCGGCCTCGAATTCTGCGGTGAGCAGCTCGGACTGACCGGGGCCGAGGTGTCGGCGGTGGCGAGCTTCTACACGATGTACCGCCGCGGCCCCACCGGCGACTACCTCGTCGGGGTCTGCACCAACACGCTGTGCGCCGTCATGGGCGGGGACGCGATCTTCGAGAGCCTCAAAGAGCACCTGGGCATCGGCAACGACGAGACGACGGCCGACGGGTCGGTCACGCTGCAGCACATCGAATGCAACGCCGCCTGCGACTTCGCCCCGGTGGTGATGGTCAACTGGGAGTTCTTCGACAACCAGACACCCGAGTCGGCGCGCGAACTCGTCGACTCGCTGCTCTCGGGCACACCCAAACCGCCGACCCGCGGCGCCCCGCTGTGCGCCTTCCGGGAGACCTCGCGCATCCTGGCCGGCCTGCCCGACGAGCGGCCCGACCAGGGGCAGGGCGGCGCCGGTGCCGCGACGCTGGCCGGCCTGAAGGTAGCCCGGGAACTGGGCATGGACACCCCGCCGCGTCCGGAGGCGCAGTCATGACGACGTCTCAGGCAACTCCGCTGACCCCGGTCATCAGCCGCTTCTGGGACGACCCCGAGTCGTGGACGCTGCAGACCTATCTTCGCCACGACGGCTATCAGGGGATGAAGAAGGCCCTGGCGATGGACCCCGACGCGGTGATCGCCACCGTCAAGGACTCCGGGCTGCGCGGGCGCGGCGGCGCGGGCTTCTCGACCGGCACGAAGTGGTCGTTCATTCCGCAGGGCGACTCCGGGGCGGGCGCCAAGCCGCACTACCTGGTGGTCAACGCCGACGAGTCCGAACCCGGGACCTGCAAGGACATTCCGCTGATGCTGGCGACGCCGCATGTGCTGGTCGAGGGCGTCATCATCGCGGCATACGCGATCCGGGCCCACCACGCGTTCATCTACGTGCGCGGGGAGGTGCTGCCGGTGCTGCGCCGCCTGCAGAACGCGGTGGCCGAGGCCTACGCCGCCGGCTACCTGGGCCGCGACATCGACGGCTCGGGCTTCGACCTGGAGCTGGTGGTGCACGCCGGCGCGGGCGCGTACATCTGCGGTGAGGAGACCGCGCTGCTGGACTCGCTGGAGGGCCGGCGCGGCCAGCCGCGGCTGCGGCCGCCGTTTCCCGCCGTGGCCGGGCTCTACGGCTGCCCCACCGTGATCAACAACGTCGAGACGATCGCCAGCGTGCCGGCGATCATCCACCACGGCATCGACTGGTTCCGGTCGATGGGCAGCGAGAAATCTCCCGGCTTCACCCTGTATTCGCTGTCGGGGCACGTCACCCGGCCCGGCCAGTACGAGGCCCCGCTGGGCATCACGCTGCGCGAACTGCTGGCCTACGCCGGCGGGGTGCGGGCCGGGCACCGACTCAAGTTCTGGACCCCCGGCGGATCCTCGACCCCACTGCTCACCGACGAGCACCTCGACGTGCCGCTGGATTACGAGGGCGTGGGCGCGGTGGGCTCGATGCTGGGCACCAAGGCGCTGGAGATCTTCGACGAGACCACCTGCGTGGTGCGCGCCGTTCGCCGCTGGACAGAGTTCTACAAGCACGAGTCGTGCGGGAAGTGCACGCCGTGCCGGGAGGGCACCTTCTGGCTGGATCAGATCTACGAGCGGCTCGAGACGGGTGGGGGCACACCCGAGGACATCGACAAGCTGCTCGACATCTCCGACGCGATCCTGGGAAGGGCGTTCTGCGCGTTGGGCGATGGCGCCGCCAGCCCGGTGATGTCGTCGATCCAGCACTTCCGGGACGAGTACATCGCCCACGTCGAAGGCGGCGGGTGCCCGTTCGACCCCAAAGACTCGATGCTGAACCCCAACGGAAAGGTATGACCGTCACATGACGGCTGCGGCCAAACCCGAGACCGGCGGCGAGGTGAGCCGACCCGAGATGGTGACACTGACCATCGACGGCAACGAGATCAGCGTGCCCAAGGGCACGCTGGTGATCCGCGCAGCCGAGCTGATGGGCATCCAGATCCCGCGCTTCTGCGACCACCCGCTGCTCGACCCCGTCGGCGCGTGCCGGCAGTGCCTGGTCGAGGTCGAGGGGCAACGCAAGCCGATGGCGTCGTGCACCACGGTGGCCACCGACGACATGGTGGTACACACCCAGCTGACCTCCGAGGTCGCCGACAAGGCCCAGCACGGCGTGATGGAACTGCTGCTGATCAACCATCCGCTGGACTGCCCGATGTGTGACAAGGGCGGCGAGTGCCCGCTGCAGAACCAGGCGATGTCCAACGGCCGCACCGACTCTCGCTTCACCGATGTCAAGCGCACCTTCGCCAAGCCGATCAACATCTCCTCGCAGGTGCTGCTGGACCGGGAGCGCTGCATCCTGTGTGCCCGCTGCACCCGGTTCTCCGAGCAGATCGCCGGCGACCCGTTCATCGACATGCAGGAGCGGGGCGCGCTGCAGCAGGTCGGCATCTACGCCAGCGAGCCGTTCGACTCGTACTTCTCGGGCAACACCGTGCAGATCTGCCCGGTCGGCGCGCTGACCGGGATGGCCTACCGGTTCCGGGCCCGCCCGTTCGACCTGGTCTCCAGCCCCAGTGTCTGCGAGCACTGCGCGTCGGGATGCGCGCAGCGCACCGACCACCGCCGCGGCAAGGTGCTGCGCCGGTTGGCCGGCGACGACCCCGAGGTCAACGAGGAGTGGAACTGCGACAAGGGCCGGTGGGCGTTCGCCTACGCGACCGCACCCGACGTGATCACCACCCCGATGATCCGCGGCGACGACGGCGCGCTGGCGCCTGCGTCGTGGTCGCACGCGATGGCCATGGCGATCCGGGGCCTCGATGCGGCCCGCGGGCGCACCGGTGTGCTGGTCGGTGGCCGGGCCACCCTGGAAGACGCCTACGCATACTCCAAGTTCGCCCGAATCGTGCTGGACAGCAACGATATCGACTTCCGTGCCCGCCCGAACTCGGCCGAGGAGGCCGCTTTCCTGGCGGCGCGGATCGCCGGTCGGCGCGACGTCGGCTATTCCGATCTGGAATCGGCGCCGGTGGTGCTGCTGGTCGGGTTCGAGCCGGAAGAAGAGTCGCCGATCGTGTTCCTGCGGCTGCGCAAGGCCGCCCGCAAGCGCGGCGTCGCCGTGTACGCGGTGGCGCCGTTCGCGACCCGCGCGCTGCACAAGATGGCGGGCCGGCTGCTGCAGACCGCTCCCGGTGCCGAACCGGCCGCGCTGGACGGGCTGGCCACCGGCGAGGTGGGCGAGCTGCTGTCGGCTCCTGGCGCGGTCATCATGGTCGGCGAGCGCCTGGCCGCGGTGCCCGGCGGACTGTCGGCCGCCGCACGGCTTGCCGACGCCACCGGGGCCCGGCTGGCGTGGGTGCCGCGGCGGGCCGGCGAGCGCGGCGCGCTGGAGGCCGGGGCGTTGCCCGGCCTGCTGCCCGGTGGCCGCCCGTTGCACGACGAGGCCGCCCGCGCGCAGATCGCCGCGGCGTGGCACGTCTCCGACCTGCCGTCCGCCGGTGGGCGTGACGTGGCCGGCATCCTGGCCGGCGCCGCCGACGGGACGCTGGCGGCGCTGGTGGTGGGCGGTGTCGAGCCCGACGACTTCGCCGACCCCGACGCGGTGCTGGCTGCGCTGGACGCCGCCGGGTTCGTGGTCAGCCTGGAGCTGCGGCACAGCGCCGTCACGGAGCGCGCCGACATCGTGTTCCCGGTCGCACCGACATCGCAGAAGGCCGGGGCCTTCGTCAACTGGGAGGGCCGCTACCGCCCGTTCGACGCGGCGCTGCACGGCACCACCCGACAGGCCGCCCAGTCCGACCATCAGGTGCTCGACGCGCTGGCCGACGAGATGGGCATTTATCTGGGGCTTTCGACCGCCGACGCCGCCCGAGCCGAACTCGCCGGGCTGGGCACCTGGGACGGCAACTGGGCCGCCGGTCCCGACATCGCGGCACCGCGGCCCGCCGCGTCCGGTGGCGGGCCGGGCAGTGGCGGGCCGGACAGTGGCGGGCCGGAAAAAGGACAAGCCGTGTTGACCGGCTGGCGGATGTTGCTGGACGGCGGCCGGATGCAGGACGGCGAGCCGCACCTGGCCGGTACCGCGCGAACACCCGTGGCGCGGTTGTCGGCCGGCACGGCGGCCGAGATCGGCGTCGCCGACGGCGAAGCGGTCACGGTCGGCACGCCGCGCGGCTCGATCACCCTGCCGCTGAGCGTCACCGACATGCCCGACCGGGTGGTGTGGCTCCCGCTGAATTCGCCGGGCTCGGCGGTGCACCGGGAACTGGGCGTCACGGTGGGCAGCATCGTGAAGATCGGAGTGACCCGATGACCCTGAGCGCCTTCGGACACGACACCTGGTGGCTGGTGCTGGGCAAAGCGCTCGCCGTCTTCGTGTTCCTCATGCTCAACGTGCTGGTCGCGATCCTGCTGGAGCGCAAGATTCTGGGCTGGATGCAGCTGCGGCCCGGGCCCAACCGGGTGGGGCCGTGGGGCGTGCTGCAGAGCCTGGCCGACGGGATCAAGCTGGCGCTCAAGGAAAGCATCACCCCCAAGGGTGTCGACTGGTTCGTCTACATGGCGGCGCCGGCGATCTCGACGATCCCGGCGTTCACCGCCTTCGCGTTCATCCCGTTCGGCCCGGTGGTGTCGGTGTTCGGCCACCGGACGCCGTTGCAGCTGACCGACCTTCCGGTCGCGGTGCTGTTCATCCTGGGACTCTCGGCGATCGGGGTGTACGGCATCGTGCTCGGCGGGTGGGCATCGGGGTCCACCTACCCGTTGCTGGGTGGGGTTCGCTCCACCGCCCAGGTCATCTCCTACGAGGTCGCCATGGGACTGTCGTTCGCGGCGGTGTTCCTCTACGCCGGTTCGATGTCGACGTCGCAGATCGTCGCCTCCCAGAACCGGGTCTGGTATGTGTTCCTGCTGCTGCCGTCATTCATCATCTATCTCATCTCGATGGTCGGCGAAACCAACCGTGCGCCATTCGATCTGCCCGAGGCCGAGGGCGAACTGGTCGCAGGGTTCCACACCGAGTACTCCTCGCTGAAGTTCGCGCTGTTCATGCTGGCCGAGTACGTCAACATGATGACGGTCTCCTCGCTCGCCACGGCCCTGTTCTTCGGCGGCTGGCACGCGCCGTGGCCGCTGAACATGTGGGCGGGCGCCGACACCGGATGGTGGCCGGTGCTCTGGTTCACCGCCAAGATGTGGACCTTCCTGTTCATCTACATGTGGCTGCGCGCCAGCCTGCCCCGACTGCGCTACGACCAGTTCATGGCGTTGGGCTGGAAACTGTTGATCCCGGCCTCGCTGGCGTGGGTCTTGATCGCGGCGGTCATCCGCACGCTGCGCGACCAGGGCTACCCGCATTGGACCCCGGTGCTGGTGGTCAGCAGCGTCGTGTTCGCCGCGGTGCTGGTGGCGCTGTTGCGAAAACCGTTCAGCAATCCCGGCGTCCGAGCGATGGAACGGGAGCTCCGCCGTCGCGCCACAGGTAGCGGTGGCCCGGCCCTCGAGTCGGCGTTCCCGGTGCCGCCGCTTCCGACGACGACGCTGCCGATGAAGGCCCTGACGACCCCGATCGGTGCGAGCAAGGAGAAAGCACATGGCTAAGTTCTTAGACGCCGTGGCCGGATTCGGTGTGACGTTCGCCGCGATGTTCAAAAAGCACGTCACTGAGGGCTACCCCGAGAAGCCGGGGCCGGTGGCGCCCCGCTACCACGGCCGTCACCAGCTCAACCGCTACGCCGACGGCCTGGAGAAGTGCATCGGCTGCGAACTGTGTGCGTGGGCCTGCCCCGCGGACGCCATCTACGTCGAGGGCGCCGACAACACCGAGGAGCAACGGTTCTCCCCCGGTGAGCGCTACGGCCGCGTGTACCAGATCAACTATCTGCGCTGCATCGGCTGCGGGCTGTGCATCGAAGCCTGCCCGACCAGGGCATTGACGATGACCAACAACTACGAGATGGCCGACGACAACCGCGCCGACCTGATCTACGAGAAGGACCGGCTGCTGGCCCCGCTGCTGGCCGACATGCTCGCGCCGCCGCACCCCCGGACCCCGGGCGCCACCGACAAGGACTACTACCAGGGCACCGTGACCGCGCAGGGGCTGCACGAACACCAGAGTGCCGGGGAATCCCGGTGACCGGGTCCACCGTCCATCTGCTGGCCGCCGACGCCATCGTCCGCACCTCCACCGGTGAAGCGGTGACGTTCTGGTTGCTGGGGGCGCTCGCGTTGATCGGCGCGCTCGGGGTGGTGCTGGCCGTGAACGCCGTCTACTCGGCCATGTTCCTGGCGATGACGATGATCATCCTGGCGGTGTTCTACATGGTCCAGGACGCGCTGTTCCTCGGCGTCGTCCAGGTCGTGGTCTACACGGGCGCGGTGATGATGCTGTTCCTGTTCGTGCTGATGCTGATCGGCGTGGACACCGCCGAGTCCCTGAAGGAGACGCTGCGCGGGCAGCGTGTCGCGGCCGTCGTGACCGGGGTCGCCTTCGGCGTCCTGCTGGTCGCCGCGATCGGCCACGTGGCGACGGGCGGCTTCGCCGGGCTGGGCAGCGCCAACGCCAACGGCAACGTGGAAGGCCTGGCGGCGCTGATCTTCTCGCGTTACCTGTGGGCCTTCGAGCTGACCAGCGCGCTGCTGATCACCGCGGCCGTCGGGGCGATGGTGCTGGCGCACCGGGAGCGGTTCGAGCGCCGCAAGACCCAACGGGAGCTCTCGCAGGAACGCTTCCGGCCCGGCGGGCATCCCACGCCGCTGCCCAACCCCGGCGTCTTCGCACGCCGCAACGCCGTCGACACCGCCGCGCTGCTGCCCGACGGTTCGTACTCGGACATGTCGGTGTCGCCGATCCTGCGCAGGCACACCGGCGACGGCACGCAGCTTCCCGCCCGGGAAGCGAGCCCGAGCCTGCCCCAAGGGGGTGCGTCGTGAATCCGGCCAACTACCTGTACCTTTCGGCCCTGCTGTTCACCATCGGGGCCTCGGGTGTGCTGATGCGCCGCAACGCCATCGTGATGTTCATGTGCGTCGAGTTGATGCTCAACGCCGTCAACCTGGCGTTCGTCACCTTCGCCCGGATGCACGGCCACCTGGACGGGCAGATGATCGCGTTCTTCACGATGGTGGTGGCCGCGTGCGAGGTCGTGATCGGCCTGGCCATCATCATGACGATTTTCCGTGCCCGCAAATCGGCGTCCGTCGACGACGCGAACCTACTCAAAGGCTGAGAACGCCACCGTGACGAATCTCTTGGGGACTCACTACTCCTGGCTGCTGGTGGCCTTGCCGCTGGCGGGTGCCGCGATCCTGCTGTTCGGCGGTCGGCGCACCGACGCGTGGGGCCACTGGCTGGGCTGCACCGCGGCCCTCGCCTCGTTCGGGGTGGGCGCCACCCTGCTGGCCGAGCTGCTGGGGCGCAGCGCAGACGACCGCACGATCCACCAGACGCTGTACACCTGGATCCCGGTCAACCAGCTGCAGGTCGACCTCGGGATCCAGATCGACCAACTGTCCATGTGTTTCGTGCTGCTGATCACCGGGGTCGGCTCGCTGATCCACATCTACTCGGTCGCCTACATGGCCGAGGACCCGGACCGCCGCCGCTTTTTCGGCTACCTCAACCTGTTCCTGGCCTCGATGCTGCTGCTGGTGGTCGCCGACAACTACGTCGTGCTCTACGTCGGCTGGGAGGGCGTCGGCCTGGCTTCCTACCTGCTGATCGGCTTCTGGTACCACAAGCCGACGGCGGCCACGGCGGCCAAGAAGGCATTCGTGATGAACCGGGTCGGCGACGCCGGCCTCGCGCTGGGAATGTTCCTGATGTTCGGCACTTTCGGGACGCTGTCTTATGCGGGCGTGTTCGCCGCCGCGCCGGCCGCGGGCTCCGGCACGCTGAACGCGATGGGGTTGCTGTTGCTGCTGGGCGCGTGCGCCAAGTCCGCGCAGGTCCCGCTGCAGGCCTGGTTGGGCGACGCGATGGAGGGCCCCACCCCGGTGTCTGCGCTGATCCACGCCGCCACCATGGTGACCGCCGGGGTGTACCTGATCGTGCGATCCAACCCGCTGTACAACCTGGCGCCCGGGGCGCAGCTGGCGGTGGTCGTCGTCGGCGCCGTCACGTTGATGCTGGGCGCGATCATCGGCTGCGCCAAAGACGACATCAAACGCGCCCTGGCCGCCTCCACGATGAGCCAGATCGGCTACATGGTGCTGGCGGCCGGCCTGGGCCCGGCCGGCTACGCGTTCGCGATCATGCACCTGTTGACCCACGGGTTCTTCAAGGCCGGGCTGTTCCTCGGCTCCGGTGCGGTGATCCACGGGATGAACGAGGAGCAGAACATGCGCCGCTACGGCGGGCTGCGCGCCGCCTTGCCGGTCACCTTCGCCACGTTCGGGTTCGCCTACCTCGCGATCATCGGTGTGCCGCCGTTTTCGGGCTTCTTCTCCAAGGACCCCATCATCGAGGCGGCGCTGGACTCCGGCGGGATCCGCGGCTACGTGCTGGGCGGCACCGCGCTGCTGGGCGCGGGGGTCACCGCGTTCTACATGACGCGGGTCATGCTGATGACCTTCTTCGGCGAAAAGCGCTGGGCGCCGGGCGCTCATCCGCACGAGGCGCCGCCGCTGATGACGTGGCCGATGATCCTGCTCGCCTTCGGCTCGGTGTTCGCCGGCGGCCTGCTGGCCATCGGCGGCACCCTGCAGCACTGGCTCGAACCGGTCGTCGGCGCGCACGAAGGGACGGCCCACGCCCTACCTGCCTGGGCCACCACCAGCGTGACCTTGGCCGTCGTCGCCGTCGGCATCGCGGTGGCCTACGCCAAGTACGGCAGGTTGGCGATCCCGCGGGTGGCCCCGCTGTCGGTCTCCCCGGCGACGACGGCCGCGCGCGCCGACCTCTACGGCGATGCCTTCAACGAGGAGGTGATCATGCGCCCCGGCGCCCAGCTGACGCACGCGCTGACCGAATTCGACGATGCGGGTGTGGACGGCTCGGTCAACGCCCTCGCGGCGCTGGTGAGCGCGACGTCGAACCGACTGCGGTTACTGCAGACCGGGTTCGCGCGCAGCTACGCCTTGTCCATGCTGGCGGGCGCCACCCTGGTGGTCGCCCTGATCCTGGCGGTGAGGTTCTGGTGAACGGGGTTTGGATGGGTAACGTCCCCTGGCTGAGCATTCTGTGGCTGGTGCCGCTGGCGGGTGCCGCGCTGGTCATCCTGCTGCCACCCGGGCTGCGGCAGCTCGCCAAGTGGGTCGGCCTGCTGTTCGGCCTGCTGACGCTGGCGGTGGCGCTCGTGGTCACCGCGGGTTTCAAGCCCGGGGGCGCCGCGTACCAGTTCGTCGAAAGCCATTCGTGGATACCGTCGTTCGGGGCCGGCTACACCCTGGGCGTGGACGGCATCGCCGTGGTGCTGGTGCTGCTGACCGTCGTGCTGATTCCGGTGCTGCAGGTGGCCGGCTGGAACGACGGTGGCGAGCGCACGCGGGGTGTCCACACCTACATCGCCCTGACGCTGGTGATCGAGTCGATGGTGCTGATCTCGGTGATCGCCCTGGACGTGCTGCTGTTCTACGTGTTCTTCGAGGCCATGCTGATCCCGATGTACTTCCTGATCGGCGGCTTCGGTCAGGGTTCGGGCCGCTCCCGCGCCGCGGTGAAGTTCCTGCTGTACAACCTGTTCGGCGGGCTGATCATGCTGGCCGCGGTGATCGGGCTGTACGTGGTGACCGCGCAGCACGGTTCGGGCACCTTCGACTTCCGGACCATCGTCGACGCGGTGCAGAACGGGCGCCTGGGCGCCGATCCCGCAGTGCTCAAGGCGCTGTTCGCAGGCTTCATGTTCGCCTTCGCGATCAAGGCGCCGCTGTGGCCGTTCCACCGGTGGCTGCCCGACGCCTGTGTGGAGGCCACGCCCGCGACCGCGGTGTTGATCACGGCGGTGATGGACAAGGTCGGCACCTTCGGCATGCTGCGCTACTGCCTGCAACTGTTTCCCGATGCCTCGGCGTATTTCCGGCCGCTGATCGTGACGTTGGCCATCGTCGGCGTCATCTACGGCGCCGTCGTGGCGATCGGCCAGAAAGACATGATGCGCCTGATCGCCTACACCTCGATCTCGCACTTCGGGTTCATCATCGCGGGCATCTTCGTGATGACCAGCCAGGGCCAGAGCGGGTCGACGCTGTACATGCTCAACCACGGCCTGTCGACGGCGGCGGTGTTCCTGATCGCCGGGTTCCTGGTGACGCGGCGCGGAAGCCGGTTGATCGCCGACTACGGGGGGGTGCAGAAGGTGGCGCCGGTGCTGGCGGGAACCTTCCTGGTGGCCGGCATGGCCACCCTGTCGCTGCCCGGGCTGGCGCCGTTCGTCAGCGAATTCCTGGTCCTGCTGGGCACTTTCAACCGGTACTGGCTGGCCGGCGCGTTCGGGGTCACCGCACTGGTCCTGTCGGCCGTCTACATGCTGTGGCTCTACCAGCGGGTGATGACCGGACCGGTGGCAGCGGGCAACGAGAAGATCACCGACCTCAAGCCGCGTGAACTGCTCGTCGTGACCCCGTTGATCGCGCTGCTGATCGGTCTCGGGGTCTACCCCAAGCCGGTGCTGGAGTTGATCAACCCGGCCGTCGCCAACACGATGACCACCATCGGCCAGCACGATCCCGCGCCGAGCGTGCCCCCGGGCACCGGTCTACCCCGCACAGCCGAAGGACCGCATCGATGATCCTGCTCCCCTCCCCCAGCATCGAGTACTTCCTGCTGAGCCCGATGCTCATCGTGTTCGGCGTCGCGGTGGCCGGCGTGCTGGCCGAGGCGTTCGTGCCGCGCAGGTTCCGCTACGGCGCCCAGGTGAGCCTTGCTCTCGGTGGTTTGGTGGCGGCGTTCGTCGCGGTCGTCGTGGTGAGCCGCTCGGTGTGCCCGTGCGGGCGCGCCGCGGTGCTGGGCGCGATGGCCGTCGACCGCACTGCGCTGTACCTGCAGGGCACGGTGCTGCTGGTGGCCGTGCTGGCGGTCGTCTTCATGGCCGAACGCACGCAGACCAAGGCGTTAAGCACGGTGGCCCTGGGAGTTTCAGGGGGCGCTTCACGGGCGGCCGGCCTGGATTCGTTCACCCCGCAGGCCTTCGCGGTGCCCGGCAGCGACGCCGAGATCGAGGCCGAGCGGGCAGGGGCCGCACAGACGGAACTTTTCCCGCTGACGATGCTGTCGGTCGGCGGCATGATGGTGTTCCCCGCGTCCAACGACCTGCTGACCATGTTCGTCGCGCTGGAAGTGCTGTCGCTGCCCCTGTACCTGATCTGTGGGCTGGCCCGTCATCGCCGACTGTTGTCGCAGGAGTCGGCGATGAAATACTTCCTGCTGGGCGCTTTCTCGTCGGCGTTCTTCCTCTACGGCGTGGCGCTGATCTACGGCGCGACCGGCACGCTGCTGCTGCCCGGTATCCGCAAAGCGCTTGGCGCCCACGGCGATACGTCGATGGCACTGGTCGGTGTCGCGCTGCTCTCGGTCGGCTTGCTGTTCAAGGTCGGCGCGGTCCCCTTCCACTCCTGGATTCCCGACGTCTACCAGGGCGCCCCCACCCCGGTCACCGGATTCATGGCGGCGGCAACCAAGGTCGCGGCGTTCGGCGCGCTGCTGCGGGTGGTCTACGTGGCGCTGCCGCCGCTGCACGACCAGTGGCGCCCGGTGTTGTGGACGATCTCCATCCTCACCATGGCGGTGGGCACGATCACCGCGGTGAACCAGACCGACGTCAAGCGACTGCTGGCCTACTCCTCGGTCGCCCACGTGGGATTCATCCTCACCGGTGTCATCGCCGACAACCATTCCGGTCTGTCGGCCACGTTGTTCTACCTGCTCGCCTACAGCTTCAGCACGATGGGGGCATTCGCCGTCGTGGGCCTGGTCCGCGACGCCGACGGCGTCGAGGACGCCACCGTGTCCCACTGGGCCGGGCTCGGGCGGCGCTCACCCCTCGTAGGCGTGACATTCTCGATTCTGCTGCTGGCCTTCGCCGGTATCCCGCTGACCAGCGGATTCGTCAGCAAGCTCGCCGTGTTCCGGGCCGCCGCCCAGGGTGGGGCGGCGCCGCTGGTGGTCGTCGGTGTGATCGCCAGCGGGGTGGCGGCGTATTTCTATGTGCGCGTGATCGTTTCGATGTTCTTCACCGAGGCGACCGGCGACACGGCCCACGTGGTCGCTCCCGGCATCCTCAGCAAGGCCGCGATCGCCGTCTGCGTGGTGGTCACCGTGGCGCTGGGAATCTTCCCGCAGCCGCTGCTGGACCTGGCTGATCACGCCGCCCACCTGCTGCACTGAAGCCTGAACTGAAGCAGCCTGCACTGAAGCTGCCGCCCCAAATGCCCTGAAGGGCAAGTCGGATTCAGAGTTTCTTGGCCACCGTCGAAGAGTCGGGGCCGTGTCCGCCGAGGTTGAAAAGGCCGGAACTGTCGTCGCCGGAGTTCCCGACACCGGAGGTGTAGGTCGGGCGGGTCAGGCCGTTGGTGGCCGAGTTGCCGATGCCGGAGTTGTTCGCGCCGGAGTTGGAGATGCCGACGTTGTTGGTCCCCGTGTTGGCGATGCCGGTCAGCTCGGTGCCCGAGTTGGCGATGCCGACGTTGCTGTCGCCGGTATTGCCGAAGCCCGCCGTCGGAGTCCCGAGGGAGCCGGTGCTGGTGTTCTGGTAGCCGGAGACGTCCACACCGGAGTTGGAGAACCCGGAGACGTCGGTGCCGGACGTGTCAATGCCGGAGACCGAGCCCGGCTGGGTGATCGCGCTGCCCAGCCCGGTGTTGACACTTCCCGCGTTGTACAGCCCCGTATTGAGGTCGCCGGAGTTGAACAGGCCGGTGTTGAGGCTGCCCGAGTTGAAGAAGCCCGTGTTTCCGCCGAGATCCGAGCCGGTGCCGTCGCCGCCCGCACCGATCGCACCGCCCGCGTTGAATCCGCCGGCGTTGTACGAACCCGCGTTGGCCATGCCGTCGTTGTAGCTGCCCGCGTTGAACCCACCCATGTCGTTGGAGCCGGCATTGAACAGCCCGAAGTCCTGGGAGCCGCTGTTGCCGAAACCGGTGTCGGCGCTGCCCGCGTTCCAGAAGCCGGTGTTGGTGTTGCCCGCGTTGCCGAACCCGACGTTGCCGTTGCCGGAGTTGAAGATTCCGACGTTGCCGTTGCCGGAATTGAAGAAGCCGATGTCGTTGTTGCCCGAGTTACCGAACCCGATGTTGTTCAGGCCGGCGTTCAGGCCGCCGATGCCGATCATGTTGTCGCCGGAAAGGTTGAAGCCGATGTCGTTGCTGCCGGCGTTACCGAAGCCGAAATCGCCGTTGCCGAGGTTGCCGAACCCGATGTCGGAGTTCCCCTGGTTGCCCCAGCCGAAGTTCTCGATCCCGAGGTTCCCGTCGCCGAAGTTCAGTCGGCCGGAGTTCCCGCTGCCGAGGTTTCCGTTGCCGATACCGAAGGCGCCGATACCGCCGACTGACGCATTGGTAGCGAGCCCGCCACCCGTCCCGTTACCGAAGCCGAAGTTGAACGAACCGTCGTTGCCGCTGCCCAGGTTCAGGCTGCCGACGTTCCCCCACCCGATGTTGGTGTTTCCGATGTTGCCGCTGCCCAGGTCGGCGAAGCCGAAGTTGCCGCTGCCCAGGTCCAGATTGCCGATGTTGCCGCTGCCCAGGTTCAGGCTGCCGATGTCGCCGGCGCCGAAGTTCAAGGCGCCGGTGTTGCCGCCGCCGAGATTCCAGCTGCCGATGTTGCCGAGGCCCGTGTCGAGGTTGGGGAACGTTGAGCCGAACAGCTTCAGCTCGGGCGTCAGCGAGGGCGCAGGACCACCCAACGGCGCGATGGCCACCGCCGGTACAGGCTCCGCGCCGGCGGTGACCGCACCGGCGACCGGGCCGGGCAGGCCCTGCCACAGCAGCCGAAGCAAGGACAGCTGCGCGACCGCGGCCGACGCCCCGCCGTGATAGCCCACCATCGCAGCCACATCGGCGGCCCACATCTGCTCGTACTGACCTTCAAGGGCCGCGATCGCCGGCGCGTTCTGCCCGAACAGATTCGACATCACCAACTGCACCAGGCCGGAACGGTTGGCCGACACCACCATCGGATGCACCGTCGCCGACAACGCCGCCTCGAACACCCCGGCCACCGCCCTGGCCTGCGCCGCCGTCCCCGCCGCCGACGCCGCCGCCGTGCCGAGCCACCCCGAATACGGAGTCGCCGCGGCCATCATCGCCGCCGAAGACGAACCCTGCCACGCCTGCCCGGTCAGATTCGCGATGATCGACGAGAACGACTCGGCGGCCGTACCCAACTCCGAAGACAACCCATCCCAGACCGCCGCGACGGACAGCATCGGCGCCGAACCGGCACCGGAGAACATCAGCAGCGAATTGACCTCCGGCGGAGCAGTCAAGAAACTCATCAGCGCGTGTCCTCAAGTGGGTGGGTGCAGCGTCAGCCGTTCGACAGCCAGCGTAGAACGCCCAGCAGCGGAAGATGCTCTCGCGGAATGGAATTCGACAAGAGTAAAGCTGGTGTTGCGCAGAACTTCGCCTGCAAGTCGGCGTCAGCATTCCCAAAAACCCAACGACAGCTGCTGATTTGGTGAACCGGACCCGAAGCCCGATCAGTTGACGAGCCCGGATTGGCTGTCGCTGCGGTTGAAAGCGCCCGAATTGTCGGTGCCGGCGTTGGGAGCACCCGAGTCGTTGGTCCCGGTGTTGGCGATGCCGGCATCGTTGCTGCCGGAGTTGGAGAAGCCCGTGTTGTTGCTGCCGGAGTTGGAGAAGCCCGTGTTGTTGCTGCCGCTGTTGCCGAAGCCGATGTCGTTGTTGCCCAGGTTGACGTTGCCCAGGTTGTCGATGCCCAGGTTGACGTTGCCCAGGTTGTCGATGCCCAGGTTGCCGACGCCGAAGTTGCTACGTGAACGGCCGCGCGGCCAGCACGAAAATCGCCAACGCACCCGGCGGCGCGAGCAGCGGCAGCCACGGCAACTGCAACGGGAACGACACCGCAACCAACCCGGCCGACGTGAAGCACAGGGCGGAAACCCAGGTGGCCCTGCTGCCGATGACGACAGCCGCCGACGCGCCGGCGGCGTGACGCGACACCAAATACGCCGCGGCGCACAGCCCCGCCAGGCCAACGGGTACGGGCGGTGGCCCGGACACCGCGATCGTGACGACCACGAGCAACACGGCAAGCGTTGCGGCACTGCGAAACACCGTCCCGAGCGCCACAGCGGTCAACGCCGCCGCGCCCGCGACCAGCGCCGGCCCGCGCAAGCCGACGGTGGCCGATCCCACCATCAGCAGTCCGGACGCGACCGATACGACGGGTATGCCCACCCGGGCCGCGCCCGCACTGCCCGCGTTCATCCCCGCAACCGTCCCTGCACCCGATGCCCGCGGTCGGCCGCCACCCCGATGGACTGCTCCAGGGCGGTGTCCTGCCGCCACGGCACGATGTCGACACCGACGGTGGCCATGTCGCGGTACATGGCAGAGCGCTGCAGCGCCCACAACTCGTCCACGAGGGGGTCTCGCTCGCCCTGGAACGGAGACCTGTCCAGGATGTCGACCGCCAGAACGACGTGGCCGCGCCGGCGGAGGTCGATCAACGCCAGCGCGAACTCGGTGTCGAGCAGCGTCGAGAACGCGACGACGATCGCCGCAGCCGGAACCGCAGCGCGCGGCGCCAGGGTGCCGGTGGTGTCCTCGAAGTGCTCACCGGCGCCCAGCACGGTGTCGAGCACCCGGAAGAACTGACGCTGCCCGATGTCGGCACCGAGCCAGCGCGGGCGGTTGCCGCCCAGGGCGACGATCCCGGCGCGATCACCGTGCCGCAGCGCGGTCTGCACCACCTGGGCCGCTCCGCGTACGGTCCGTTCGGCGGCCTTGGTCGCCGGGCCGGCCGGCTGACGATAGGTGTCGATCAGCACCACCACGTCGGCGGCGCGGTCGGTCAGCCGTTTCGTCACATGCAACGCGCGGCGGCGCGCGCTCACCGGCCAGTTCACCGCCCGCAATTGGTCGCCCGGCACGTAGGCCCGGACATCGGCGTATTCGACGCCCGGGCCGGCATGCCGGGTCAGGTGGGAGCCCAGGCGGTCGAGCAACTCGGTCTGCGGGATCGGCGTCGACTGCGGCGGCGCCAGCGGGAACACGATGACACCCGCGGCGTCGACGGTGGCCGTGCCGGCCAGCAGCCCGCCGCGCGCGACCACGTCCACACGGGCCTTGATGGAATACCGGCCCCACCGCTGCGCCTTCGCCACAACGGTTTTCGCCGAGCGGCACTCGGAGTCGAGGACTTCCAACCGCATGCCCGCGACGTCGGGTACCGTCAGCTCGACGCATACGGCCTTCGCGTCGCCGGTAGTTGCCGACACGTGCAGCCGCACCTGCTCGTCTTCGAAGCAGCGCTGCGATCCGGGTTCGCCGTGCACGCGGATCGGGGGCACGGGATGCTGCCAGCTGACCGAGCACAGCACACCGAGCAGCGGCGCGGCGAAGGCGATCAGTTGCCACCGGTCGCCGATCACCGCGGCGACCAGCGCAGCCCCCGCACACGTCGCGATCGCCAGCGTCAACGGGGATGCGCGCCAGCGAAACTCGGCCGTGCGGACCTCGGTCACTCCGGGACCGTCGGGGCTTGGCCGTCCCCGCCACCGGTGCGCGGCACCGGGAGGCGCCGCAACAGTTCTCCGACGACGTCGGCGCCCTGGATCTTGCGCACCCACATCTCGGGCCGCAGGGTGATCCGGTGTGCGATCGCCGGCGTCGCCAGCGCCTTCACGTCTTCGGGAATCACATAGTCCCGCCCGAGCAACAACGCACGAGCACGGGCCAATTGGACCAGGTCGAGCTCGGCACGGGGGCTGGCGCCGACGGCGACCTGCGGGTGGTGACGGGTGGCGGCGGCCAGCGACACCACGTAGCGCAGGACGTCGTCATGCACGCTCACCTGTTCGACCGATTCGCGCATCGCGAGCAGGTCGTGCGCGTCCACCACCTGATTGACCACCGGCTCGGCCGAACCGCGTTCCAGACGACGGCGCAGCATCGCGGTTTCGTCGCGCTCGGAGAGGTAACGCAGTTCCAGCCGGATCGCGAACCGATCAAGCTGCGCCTCGGGCAGCGGATAGGTACCCTCGTACTCGATCGGGTTGTCGGTCGCCAGGACGATGAACGGTGTCGGCAATGGGTGTGTTTCGCCGTCGATGCTGACCTGGCTTTCGGCCATCGCCTCCAACAGCGCCGCCTGCGTCTTGGGCGGGGTGCGGTTGATCTCGTCGGCCAGCAGCAGATTGGTGAAGATCGGCCCGGCGCGGAAAGCGAAGTGGCCCGACTGCATGTCGTAGATCGTCGAGCCGAGCAGGTCGGCCGGCAGCAGGTCGGGTGTGAACTGAATCCGGGTGAACCGGAGTCCCAACGCGGCAGCGAAGGATCGCGCGATGAGGGTCTTGCCGAGACCCGGCAGGTCTTCGATCAGCACATGCCCACGGGCGAGCACCGCGGTGAGGATGAGCGCGAGCGCCGAGCGCTTGCCCACCACCACGCGTTCGATTTCGTCGATCACCGCGCCGCAGTACTCGGCAGTCTTGTCGGCCGGCAGCGCGGCGGGCAACGTCATACCTGCTCCAACTTCCGTAGGATCGTTTCCAGCGCTGCGCGGCCCGGTCCGGGCGCCAGGTCACCGCCACGAATGACGTTGTTGGGGTTGACCCATTCCCAGAGTTCGGTTCCGAACAGCATCCGGCCGCTGGCGTGATACGCGGCGGGGTCCTTCGAAAGCCTTTGGCCGGTCGCGATCTCGTAGCGTCGGGCCAGCATCGGCCGCAGGTGCCGGTCCCAGTCCGCCCGCGTCGAGTCCGACCACCGGATCGTCGTCTCCGTGTTGGCGACCCAGCGGCGCAGCGATTCCCCGAGGTCCTCCGCGCCGGCGTCGTCGTCGGGTAGCAGCCGCCGACCCACGACGCGGCGGACGCTGAGCAGCGCCAGCGCCAGCGCGACGCCGGTGGCCGTGAGCACGAGCCCGCGATCGGGCAGGGCCAGCGTCAGCAGCTCCACACTGAGGATGAGGAATGTTCCCAGGCCGAAGAGTCTTTTCATTCGTGGCTGACCGATCGCAGTTCTCCGAGGACCAACCGCAGCAGTCGTACCGCGACGTCGCGGTGACCTTCATTCATCACGTGCGGGCTGAACCGTGCCTCGGCGAACAGGTCGACCAGCTGGATGGCGTTCTCGGCGTGCAGCGCATGGCGTTCGACGGCGCGGGCCAACACCTCGGTCGGGGTGTCGAAATCCTGGGGGACGGCGCCCGGAACGCGAGCGAGCTCGCGTTCCATGGCGGCGTAGCATGCGATGATCGCCTCGCGCGGTTCCCGCCGCAGGTCTGCCATCTCGGCCAGACCACGCTCGGCGGCCAGAACCAGCGAGCCCGAATTCGTCTGCGGCGACTCAGGTTCGCGATCACCCCCGGTCGTGGCGGCCGGAGCCTTGGCGCGGCGCCGCCGTCTCGACTCGAGAATCGTGCCCACGACGAGGATCGGCAGCAGGGGCAACGTCCCGGCGATCAGGACGCCGGACATGCTGCCGGAGTTGCCCGGTGGGGGCAATCGGGGCGGCGGGGCTCCGGCGTGCGCCGGCGGCGGCGACGCGCTCGTGACCCCCGGCGCGGGCGGGCTGACGCCGTGCCCGGACACGATCCGGGTCAGCAGCGTCAGCGCCAGCAGCATACCGGCGATCACCCCGAGCGCGACCAGGAGCACCCGCCAGCTCGGTCGGCCGGTCCCGGTGCGCAGCAGCACGGGCAGGTCCGGCCCACTGGATGGGGCACCTCGCGGATCGCGCAGTCGCGCGACGACGGCGATCGCGAGCAGCGTGACCGTCCCCGCCAGCGCCGCGACGACGGCCGTCCAGGCCGCGGGGTTGCTGCCCCCCTCGGTGCGGGGGGCCCGGTCGTGGGCCGGAAGGTAGCCGCGCAGCGCGGTCGCGACCACGAGCAGGAGCACGATCAGCGCCACGACCCGCGCCGTCGGTTTGTCGCTACCGGGCATCGGCACACCACTCGACCGGTTAACTGCCGCCGTTGCGGCTTCGGTTTTTCATCCTCGCACGTCATCCTCGCACGTCATGCTCGCCCGTCATCCTCGCACGTCGGGCTCGCACGTCGGGCGGCGGCATCGCCAGAACTCGGGAGCCCCTGCGCCGCCCGCCCGCGCGTCCGCCCGGCCGTCATCCACAGTCCGAATTTCATCCACAGGGCGCGGAATCCGCGACGTTCCTCGAACGTTTATTCGATAGCGTGGGGGCGTGGTCGCGATGAGTCCCGAACAGGCACGCGAGCGGATCGGCGCCGCTCTGGACGCGATCGACGCCGCCCACAACGTGTTGCGGGCGACCTGCTCGGATGTGGTGGGCAACGAGTTCCGTGTGGACGTCGCCGAGCGGCTCGAGACCCAGCACCGGACCAACCGCGGCCTGATGTACCGGTTCTTCGCCGAGATCGCCGAACCGCCCGACGGCAGCGAGTGCGTCCCGGCGCTACGCGACAGGCTCTGGGCCCGGCTGCGCATCCCGCCGCGGGAAATCAAACGCCGCTTCAGGCTGGCCGCACGGATCAGGCCGCGCCGCTCGCTGACGGGCCCGCCCGTGGCGCCGAAACTGCCATATCTGGCCGCCGCGGTCGAGTCGGGGACGGTCGGCGAGGACCACATCCGCGCGGTGTGCGACGCGGTCGACGTGCTGCCGTCCTGCATTTCGGTCTCCGACTCCGCGGAGGCCGAGCGGACGCTGGTGGGGCATGCGACGAAGCTCGATGCCGGCGTCGTCACCAAGCTCGGCCAACGGATCGCGGACTACCTCAATCCCGATGGCCTGTTCAAAGACGAGGACCGGGCCCGCCGCCGCGCGCTGCGCCTGGGCCCGCAGGGGCCCGACGGCATGTCCCGGCTGTCGGGGTTGCTCGACCCTGAGGCCCGGGCGTACTTCGAGGCCATCGAGGCTGCCGTGCGTCCGGGCCGCCACCAGAGCGACAGCGCCGAGCCCGGCACCCGCGACCAGCGCACACCCGCTCAGCGCTGCCACGACGCGCTCAAGCTCGGGTTGGAAACCGCGATCTCCTCCGGTGGGCTCGGCGTGCACCGCGGCCACGCCGTGACGGTGATCGCCACCACCACGCTGGCCGAACTCGACCGGGCCGCCGTCGCGGTCGCCGACGAATCGGTTCCGCTGCCCGCGCCGGCGCGCACCGGCGGCGGCTCGAGGCTTCCGATGCCCGACCTCATCCGCATGGCCGCCAGAGCCATTCATTATCTGGCCGTGTTCGACGAGCACACCGGCCGGCCGCTGTACCTCGGTCGTCAGAAGCGGCTCGCGACTGCCGACCAGCGGCTCATCTGCTACGCGCGTGACCGGGGCTGCACCCGTCCCGACTGCCTGGAATCCGGCTACCACTGCGAAGTGCACCATTCGCCGGAGTGGGCGCAGGGCGGCCGCACCGACGCGGACCACCTGTTCTTCGCCTGCGGCCGCGACCACGGCGGGGCCAGCCGCGGCGAGTGGCACACCGAAGTCACCGGCAACGGGCGGCTCGGCTGGACCGATGTCGACGGTCCGCCGCGGATCAACCACGCTCACCATCCCGAGGAGCTCCTGCGCAACGATCCCGATCCGCCGGCCGGGGACGCCGGTTGAGGCCCGGATCCCCGTCGTGCTCAGTCGCGCTCGAACGGCCGGAAGCTACCGTCGAGGACCTGCAGATGACCGATCGTGCGGCCGGTGACCTTGCCCGGATCGACCAGCACCAGTTCGACTGCGGCGCGGGCGAATTCATCGGCCTCGGAGGTGTCGCCGAATTCCCGCGCATAGTATGCCAGGCCCGGGGTCAGGATGGGTTTGGACGGCGACAACCCGTTCACCGCGACGTTGTGGTCGGCGAGGTCGTAGGCCGCGCACTGGGTGAGGTGCTCGAGCGCCGCCTTCGACCCGCCGTAGCCGGGCAGCACTGCCCCGCTGCGGTCGGGGTAGGGCCCGTCGCCGGGCATTCGCGACGCGACCGAACTGATGTTGACGATCGCGCCCCCGCCCGCGTCGATCATGTCGCGGCACACCCGTTGCATCAGCTCGTAGGCGGCGAAGACCGCGATCTCGAAGTGCCGGCGATACGCGGCCAGGGGGATGCTGACGAACCCGGGCCAGCCGGGTTTGGCGCCGGCCGCGTCGGGCGTCTTCGCCATCCCCGCCGTCGGCTTGGCGCGCGGCGCCGCGCCCGGTGCCCGCGGGCGCCCCGGCGCAGTGAAGGCCGCATTGTTCACCAGGATCGTGATGGGCCCCAGGGCATCTCGCGCCGAATCCACCAACCGGGGGATATCGTCCGGGTCGGTCAGGTCGGCCCGCACCGCGACCGCGCGGCCACCGGCAGACTCGATCGCGGCGACCGTCTCGCCGATGGTCCCGGGCAGCCGCTCGTCCCACACCTGCTCGGTTCGGCCCGCGACCGCTACGGCCGCGCCCTCTGCCGCGAGCGCCGCGGCGATCGCGCCGCCCAGGCCGCGGCTGGCGCCGGTGACGATCGCGGCCCGCCCCGCAAGCCGCCTCGTCATCGCCGCACACCGTGCACGACGATGGCGGTGGTCTGCTCCACCCACGCATCGTCGAGTTCGTCCTCCGGGCGCAACAGCATCCGCAGCATCGTCGCTCCCCCGATCAACTCGATCAATCGGTCGGGGTCCACATCGTCGTGCGCCTCACCCCGCTTGACGGCCTCGCCCAACCGCAGGCGCACCGCGGCGAACAGGTCGACGAAGCGGGACATGACCCGCGCGTTGAGGACGGGGTCGGCGGTCATGTCGGCTACCAGACCGGGCAGCGCGGCGCGCACCACCGGCGTGGTGAAAACGTCGCGGGTGGCCTCGATCATCATCCGGACGTCGGCGGCGATGTCGCCGGCCGGCGCCTCCAGCGCGGTGGGAGCCGTCGGGAAAGCCGCCTCGTGCACCAGCTCGGCCTTGCTCGACCACCGCCGGTACAGCGCGGATTTCGTGGTGCCCGCACGCTCTGCGACCGCGGCCAGGCTCAGATTCGAATAGCCAATCCGCACAAGCAGTTCCGCGGTCGCGGATAAGATGGCCGAATCGATGCGCGGGTCCCGCGGCCGGCCGGCGCCAGGGGCGGAACCGGGGCCGGCACAGGGAGCCTTGTCAAGGGCGGACGGGTCTGCTTTCATAACGCTACCTAACGTATCGTAATTGCCGCGAAGAGGCCGTGAACATTTCTTAAAGAATTTCTCAAAGCATGTCCCAAAGCATGTCCCAAAGCATGTCCCAAAGCATGTCCCAAAGAACGGAGGCACCCGTGGCCGACGAGCCTGTCCTCGACAAGATCGACCGCATGCAGCGCTCCAGCCGCGACATCACCGCCCTGCCGGGGGTGATGTCGCGGTGGCTGTCCACCGTCCTGCCCGGCGGGGCGACGCCGGAGGTGACCGTCGAGAGCGGCGTGGACTCCACGGGCATGTCATCGGAAACCATCATCGTGACCGCCCGCTGGCGCCAGGACGGGCAGCAGACCGAACAGAAGCTGGTGACCCGGGTGGCTCCCGCCGCCGAGGACGTGCAGGTCTTCCCCACCTATCGGCTCGATCACCAATTCGAGGTGATACGAAAGGTCGGCGAACTCAGCGACGTCCCCGTTCCGCCGGTCCGCTGGCTGGAACCCACCGGCACTGTACTGGGCACGCCCTTCTTCGTGATGGACTACGTCGACGGCATGGTGCCGCCCGACGTCATGCCCTACACGTTCGGCAACAACTGGTTCGCAGACGCGCCCGCCGAACGCCAGCGCGAACTGCAGGACGCCACCGTCGGGGTGCTGGCCAAGCTGCACGCAATACCCAACGCCACCGCGGAATTCGGGTTTCTCGCCGAGAGCTCCAAGGTTTTCGGGGGTGACACCGCGCTGCGCCGACACGTCAATTGGGTGCGGTCCTGGTACGACTTCGCGGTGCCCGACATCGGCCGCTCACCGCTGCTGGAGCGGACCTTCGAGTGGCTCGAAACCCACTGGCCGGCCGAGGCGGCCGCCACCGAACCCGTCCTGCTGTGGGGCGACGCCCGGGTGGGCAATGTGTTGTACCGCGACTTCCACCCGGTGGCGGTGCTCGACTGGGAGATGGTGACGCTAGGCCCACGCGAACTTGACGTGGCATGGATGATATACGCGCACATGGTATTTCAAGAACTCACCGGCCTCGCGGGACTGCCCGGGCTGCCCGAGGTGATGCGCGAGGAGGATGTCCGCGCCACCTATCGCCAGCTCACCGGCGTCGAGGTCGGCGACCTGAACTGGTTCTACGTCTACTCGGGCGTGATGTGGGCGTGCGTGTTCATGCGCACCGGAGCCCGGCGGGTGCACTTCGGTGAGACCGAGAGACCCGATGATGTCGAATCGCTGTTCTACCACGCCGGACTGATGCGCCGTTCAATTGGCGAGCGTCTCATCGGAGAGGACCAGTGATGCGGCAAATACTTGGCCCGCTCGACGAATTCCCGGTCCACCAGATCCCCCAGCCCATCGCGTGGCCGGGGCCCTCGGACCGCAATTTCTACGATCGCTCCTACTTCAACGCGCACGACCGCACCGGGGACATCTTCGTCATCAGCGGCATCGGCTACTACCCGAACTTGGGCGTCAAGGACGCGTTCGTACTCGTCCGGCGCGGGGACACGCAGACCGCGGTGCACCTGTCCGACGCCATCGACCAAGATCGGCTCAACCAGCGTGTCAACGGATACCGCATCGAGGTCGTCGAGCCGCTGCGCACACTGCGCCTGATCCTCGACGAAACCGACGGCATCGCAGCTGATCTCACGTGGGAAGGCCTGTTCGACGTCGTGCAGGAGCAGCCGCACCTGATGCGATCCGGCAACCGGGTGACGCTGGACGCACAGCGGTTCGCCCAACTCGGCGCCTGGAGCGGCCACCTCGTGATCGACGGCGACGAGATCGCCGTCGACCCGGCGACCTGGATCGGCAGCCGCGACCGGTCCTGGGGCATCCGGCCGATCGGCGAGCCCGAGCCGGCGGGCCGGCCCGCCGACCCGCCCTTCGAGGGCATGTGGTGGCTGTACGTACCGATGGCGTTCGACGACTTCGCGATCGTGCTGATCATCCAGGAGGCGCCCGACGGGTTCCGCTCGCTCAACGACTGCACCCGAATCTGGCGCGACGGCCGTGTCGAGCAGCTGGGCTGGCCGCGAGTGAAAATCCACTACCGCTCCGGCACCCGCATCCCGACCGGGGCGACGATCGACGCCACCGCCCCGGACGGCACCCCGGTGCACTTCGACGTCGAGTCCAAGCTGCCCGTCCCCATCCACGTCGGCGGCGGCTATGGCGGTGACTCGGACTGGCTGCACGGCGTGTGGAAGGGGGAGAAGTTCGTCGAACGGCTGACCTACGACATGACGGACCCGGCGATTGTCGCCCGTTCCGGTTTCGGCGTCATCGACCACGTGGGCCGCGCACTGTGCCGCGACGGCGACGCGGACCCGGTGGAGGGCTGGGGGCTCTACGAGCACGGTGCGCTGGGCCGCCACGACCCGTCCGGGTTCGCCGACTGGTTGTCAGTCGCCCCCTGAAGCCCCCTGAAGCACCCCTGAAGCCCCCTGAAGCCCCTTGGCGCTGGGCATTCTCTCCCGAGTGCGGTTCACTGAACGGCGTGACAGATCCGCCGCCGAACGCCGAACCCCGGAACGCCGACCCCCGGAACGCCGACCCCCGGAACGCCGACGTCGTCGTGGTCGGTGCCGGCTTTGCGGGCCTGGTCGCTGCGCGGGAGCTGACCCGACGGGGTCATGACGTGGTGGTCTTCGAGGGCCGCAACCGGGTCGGCGGCCGCTCGTTCACCGGCAGCGTCGCGGGGCTGCCCGCCGACATGGGCGGAACCTTCGTCGGCCCCACCCAGGACGCGGTGCTGGCGTTGGCCGCCGAGCTGCAGATCCCGACCGCCGCAACTCACCACGACGGCAGCAGCATCATCCAGTGGCGCGGGTGGGCGCGGCCCTACCGCGGCACCATCCCCAAGCTTTCGCTGGCCGGGCTGATCGACATCGGCCGGCTGCACTGGCAGTTCGAGCGGATCGCCCGCGGCATCCCGCTGGCGGCCCCCTGGGACGCGCGCCGCGCCCGCGAGTTGGACTCCCAGTCGCTCGGCGACTGGTTGCGCGCGGTGCGCGCCTCCGAGTCCTCCCGCGACCTGCTGGCGATCATGGCCCGGGTGACCTGGGGATGCGAGCCCGATGACGTGTCGATGCTGCACGCGGCCCGCTACCTGCGCGCCGCCGGGGGCCTGGACCGCCTCCTGGACGTCGAAAACGGTGCCCAGCAGGACCGTTTTCCGGGCGGCACGCAGCAGATCGCCGAGGCGATGGCGGCCGAATTGGGCGCACGTGTCGTGCTCGACGCGCCGGTGCGGTGCATCGAGCGCCACGACACCGGCATCACGGTCACGTCCGACCGGGGCCTGGCCGAGGCCCGATTCGTCGTCGTTGCCGTCCCACCTGCCCACCGCTCCGCCATCGAGTTCACTCCCCCGCTGCCCAAGGAGTACGACCAACTTGCCCGGCACTGGCCGCAGGGCCGTCTCAGCAAGGCCTATGCGGCCTACTCCACGCCGTTCTGGAGGGCCACCGGATACTCCGGTCAGGCGCTATCGGACCAAGGCCCCGTCTTCATCACCTTTGACCTCAGCCCGCACGCCGATGGGCCGGGCATCCTGATGGGGTTCGTCGACGCCCGCGCGTTCGACTCGCTACCCGCCGAGGAACGCCGCCGCGACGCGTTGCGCTGCTTCGCGTCGCTGTTCGGCAGTGATGCGCTCAAACCCCTCGACTACGTTGACTATCGCTGGGGGACAGAGGAATTCGGACCCGGTGGTCCGACGGCGGCGGTGCCGCCGCGGTCGTGGACCCGGTTCGGACCGTACCTGCGCCGGCCGATCGGCCGGATCCACTGGGCCGGTACCGAAACCGCCGACGAGTGGACCGGATTCTTGGACGGCGCCGTACGATCCGGCCGCCGCGCGGCCGCCGAGGTCGCCGCCCTGCTGTGACCCGCCGTACTGTGACCCGCCGCGCTATGAACTGACGCTCCGCAGCCGCACGTCGCCGTTGACCGATGCGACGAGTTTGCGCAGATGCCGGGTCACTTCGGCGGGCTGCTCCAGTAACGAGCAGTGACCGCCGGCCAGTTCGACGAGGCCCACCACGTTGGGAGCAGTGCTTGCGATCACGCGGGACTGGCAAAAGGGCGTCAGGCGGTCGCGCTCGCTGCCGATCACCAGGGTCGGCACGGTCAGACCGTCCAGGTCGAGGTACCGCGACCCCAGCGACCCGACGAGCATCCGAGCACAACCGCCGCGCCCAGCGGGCGGGGTCTGCGCGAACAACTCGTGGACACGCCTCGCCGCGCCCGGGTCCGCGTCTTTGGCAACGGCGAGCATCGCGATCAGGCGGCGACTCGGGATGCGGGCAACCCCGGGCAGCGGGAACCCGCCGAACGCGCTGATCAGTCCGCGCGCTACCAGGTCCCGCGCCGGCGACAGGCTGCGCGGCACCGGTAACAGGCTCACCTTGCTGACCAGGTCGCCGGTCGTGGTGTTGATCAGGGCCACCGCGTCGGCGCGCCGCTGCACCTTGTGGCGGTACCGCGCGGACCAGGCGACGATCGCGATGCCCCCCATCGAATGACCGGCCACCATAGCGCGTTCGTACGGCGCCAGAGTCGCCTCCAGCACGCAATCGAGGTCCGACGCGAGGGCTTTGAGGGTATAGCCGTTGCCGCGCGGGACGCCGCTGCGCCCGTGACCCCGGTGGTCGAAAGCGATCACCCTGTGGTCGGCGGCCAGGTCGGCGATCTGGTACCCCCACGCCCGAATCGCGCAGGTGATGCCGTGCGTGAGCACGATCGGATAGCCGTCCGCGGGACCGAACACCTCCACGTGCAGCGGGGTGCCGTCGGCCGCGCGTACCGTCAGCGCTCGGCTCGGCGGCAGGTCGTCCGACGGAGCGTCCGACGGAGCGTCCGCCCGCGCGTCGCCGCCGCGGGTGGATCGCCCGGGACGCATACCGCTCTCCCCGTCCACTGCGGCCACCTCCACTGCGGACACCTCCACTGCGGCCACCTCCAATGCGGCCACGCTGCCGCGGTTCAGGATTCCGAGAGTTTAACGTGACGCGGTCGGCAATTCCGGCATATTCGCCGAATTACCGAGGCGAATCCCCTTGATCGGCGGTCCTATTCGGCACGCGCAGGGAGACCTCGGTTGTCGACAGCAGAATAATGCTCGATCCGGCCGAAGTCCG
>NZ_JBYCLC010000165.1:0-6631 GCF_057473685.1 Mycobacterium sp. TH-M116
AGGACGATCGCGAAAACGAAGAAGCCGTGGTGGAATCCGGCCACGTAGATCGATGCGGCCCCGGCCACACCCTGGCACAGCGCGATGACGAACTGGCCGCTGACGGTGCCGCGCACCATCGCGCCCGCCTTCTGCAGATACAGGTCGGTGACGTCCTCGCCGAGCGGGTTCAGCCGACCGATCAGCGTCCGCATTTTCTCGCGGTTGACCAGCAGCGCGACGAAGACGTAGAGAAAGACGACGGCCGAGGCGATGGCTCCTGCGATGCCGCCGACCGCGCCCTGCAGAAAATGCAGCAGCCATTCACCCGCGTTGCGTGCCACGGTCAACATCGCCTTGCGCAGCATCTCCGTGGTGATCGTGACGTGCGCGAACGGAATTCGGGCCGTGACATCGTTGACGAACCGTAGAGTCTTCTCGCCCAGGCCGCTGGGGCCGGTCGTTTGGACCCAGCCGGTGATGCCGTCGACCATGCGCGAAATCTGCACGATAGCCAGCCCGACCAGCAGGCCGATCGGCACGATGACGCTGGCCAGCGCGCAGAGCAGGGTGCACGCGGCCGACAATCCGGTCCCCAGGCGTCTGGTGAACCACGCGAACAGTGGCGTGAACAGGTACGCCCCGACAGCGGCCACCACGATGAGCACGAAGTAGTCGCGCAGGAAGTACGCACCGAACAGCAGCGCGATCACCGTGGTGATCGCGAGGGCACGCTTTTGAGTGAGCGTGAATTCGGTGTTCACCCGGACCGCCTCCGCATCGCCGCTGAGCGCAACCTTAAACCCCGGTGGTCGGCGTCGGCGGTGTCCGCACGGGCGCGCACTCAGGCGTCGTCAGCCTCGCCGGCGGCAAGCGCGTCCTCGATGCGCCGCCGGGCGCCGGCCAAGTGCTCCTCACAGCGTCGTGCCAGCTGTTCGCCCCTCTCCCACAACTGCAACGACGCGTCGAGGTCCAGTCCGCCCTGCTCCAGGAGCCGCACGACCTCGATCAACTCGTCTCGGCATGCCTCGTAGCCGAGCTCCCTGATGGGCGTAACCGGCCGATCCTGCCCGTCGTCGTCAGGCCCGTCGTCGTCAGGCTTGTCGTCGTCAGGCTTGTCGTCGTCAGGAACCATCTGTGCTCCCCTCGCTCACCGCCACCACGGCGCCGTCGGCGATCCGTACCCGCAACCTGGTGCCCGCGGGTGCGTCGTGGACCGACCGGAGCACCGCCGCGGGCCCCGCGTCCGGCACGGTCTGCACCACCGCGTAGCCGCGGGCCAGGGTGGCCGCCGGTCCCAGCGTCGCCAGCCGCGCGCGCAGGTGTCCGATGCGCTCCGTCTCGGCGGTGACCAGGCGGGTGATGTCGCGGCGTACCGCTGAGTGCGCGCGGTGGACCTCCTCGGCGCGAGCCGTGAGCGCGCGCAGCGGCTCGGCCAGCACCGGGCGGCTGCGCAACTGGGCCAGCAGCCGCTGTTCCCGGGACACCCAGCTGCGCAACGCCTGCGCGCTGCGCAATCGCAGCTCGTCGACCAATCGCTGCTCGGCGGCGGTGTCGGGAACCACCCTCTTGGCCGCGTCGGTGGGGGTGGCGGCGCGCACGTCGGCAACCAGGTCGCACAGCGGGTTATCTGGTTCGTGGCCGATGGCGCTGATGACCGGCGTGCGGCATGCCGCGATCGCGCGGCACAGCGTCTCGTCGGAAAACGGCAGCAGGTCCTCGACGCTGCCGCCGCCGCGGGCCACCACGATCACGTCGACCTCGGCGTCGCGCTCGAGTTCCCCCAGCGCCTCGACGATCTGCGGGACGGCATTCGGCCCCTGCACGGCGGTGTTGCGCACGGCGAAGCGGACCCCGGGCCAGCGCGCCCGCGCCACCGTGGTCACGTCGTGTTCGGCGGCGCTGGCCCGGCCGGTGATCAACCCGACCACGTTGGGCAGGAACGGCAGCGGCCGCTTGAGCCGGGGATCGAAAAGCCCTTCGGCCTCCAGCAGGCGGCGCAGCCGTTCGATGCGGGCCAGTAGCTCACCGATGCCGACGGCGCGAATCTCGCTGAGCCGCAGGGAGAATGTGCCTCGCCCGGTGTAGAAGGACGGCTTGCCGCATACCACCACCTGGGTACCTTCGGCCAATTTCACCGGCGCACCGAGCACCAGGTCACGCGGACAGGTCACGTTCAACGACATGTCGGCGGCCGGGTCGCGCAGCACCATGAAGACGGTTCTGGAGCCGTTCCGCATGGTGATCTGGGCGAGCTGTCCCTCCACCCAGACCGTGCCCAGCCTGTCGATCCAGCCCGCGACCCGGATGGCCACCGCGCGCACCGGGAACGGGTTCTCGGCCGAGTTCTCCTGCGCATTCGGGGCGCGAGTCACTTGGCGTTCGCGCGGGTGATCCTGTTGGCGAGCAGCGTCTGGAACGGCGCCCGGGCCTTGGTGGCCTGCTCGTAGGCCAGCAGGGTTTCTAGTTCCTCGACGCTCAGCGATGGCAGCCGCGCACGCAACTGCGCCAGCGTCAGCGTCGCGTAGCCGATGTCGGCCGCCACCGACGGCCCCGAATCCGCCGATCCGCCCGCGGGTCGCGTGGACTGCCCGCCGGCCTGGCGCGGCGCGTCGGCAAGCCCCGCCCCGGCGGCTTCATTCACCGAGTACAGCGCGAACCGCCCCTCGGTCAAGCGCTCGCTACCGCCGCCGTCCGGGCTCGGCGGGCCGTCGAGCAGGCCCACCGCCGACTCGGCGGCGCCGGGCTCATCCTCGTCAAATGTCGCCCACCCCGGCTGATCCTCCCGCGGGGGAAAGATCGACTCCAGTGTGCTGTCACCCTTGATCACCAGCTCGGCCAGGTTCTGCTGGAACCGCATCACGACCTGAGCGGCCTGGCTGACCAACGTGATCGGGTACATCAGGATGGTCTTCGGCAATCTGATCGTTTCCTCGACGGCGACCGTCGCCGCGCCGACCAGCAGCCGAACCCCATACGGTGCAACAGACATGGGTCCAAGACTGCCTCAACCGGCGGCCAACGCCAAGCCCGGCGGCGCGGCGCGGCGGCGGGCATGTGCCCTTCGGGCCGGCGAAACGTACCCTGAGTGTCATGCCACCGACTGTCGACATGGGGATCCCCGGTGCGTCCGTGACCGGGAGGTCGGTAGCCGACGACCCGGCCCGCAAACGGGTGCTCCTGGCGGAGCCGCGCGGCTACTGTGCGGGTGTCGATCGGGCCGTCGAGACGGTCGAGCGGGCGCTGGAACGCCACGGCGCCCCCGTTTACGTGCGGCACGAGATCGTGCACAACCGACACGTGGTCGACACCCTGCAGCAGGCCGGTGCGGTGTTCGTGGACGAAACCGACCAGGTCCCCGAGGGCGCCATCGTGGTGTTCTCCGCGCACGGCGTCGCGCCGACGGTGTATGCCGCGGCCGCCGAACGCAACCTGCAGACCATCGACGCCACCTGCCCGCTGGTGACCAAGGTGCACAACGAGGCGAGGCGGTTCGCCCGCGACGACTACGACATCCTCCTGATCGGCCACGAGGGTCACGAGGAGGTCATCGGTACCGCCGGGGAGGCGCCCGAGCACGTGCAGCTGGTCGACGGGGTTTCCGCGGCAGACAACGTCACCGTGCGTGACGAGAACAAGGTTGTCTGGCTGTCCCAGACCACGCTGTCGGTCGATGAGACGATGGAGATCGTCGAGCGGCTGCGGCAGCGGTTCCCGAACCTGCAGGATCCCCCCAGCGACGACATCTGCTATGCCACTCAGAATCGTCAGGTGGCGGTCAAGGCGATGGCGCCCGAGTGCGAGCTCGTCATTGTCGTCGGGTCGGCCAATTCGTCGAATTCGGTGCGGCTGGTCGAAGTGGCCCTGAGCGGCGGCGCGCGGGCCGCTCACCTGGTCGACTGGGCCGACGACATCGACCCGGCGTGGCTGGAGGGCGTCACGACGGTGGGTGTCACCTCGGGTGCGTCAGTCCCGGAGGTGCTGGTGCGCGGAGTGCTGGAGCGGCTCGCCGACAGCGGCTTCGACGTGGTGCAGCCGGTGACGACGGCGCAGGAAACGCTGGTGTTCGCCCTGCCCAGGGAAATCCGGCCCAGGGAAATCCGGCCCAGGGAAATCCGGCCCAGGGAAATCCGGCCGGGCAGGCAGGGCTCTTAGACGTCCCAAACCCGTTAGACGTCCCAAACCCGTTAGACGTCCCAAACCCGTTACGTCCTACTCCCAGGATTCGCTGGTGGACCGGTTGTTGGACCGGGACCCAGGGCGGTACCGGCCGCTCGGCTCGGCCCTCGACTCGTCCACGGGTGCGTCCGCGCGGTAGCGGACCTGCGATATCGGGTGATGGTAGGAGCCCGCCCCATTGGCGGGCCGGCGCCGCCTCGGTTCGTGGGCCGGGTCATGGCGGTCGTACTGCTCGGGCGTCCCGTAGCGCGCGGGCGCCCCGGGCGGGTCATATCTGTCGTAGCCGTCGAAGCGGCTGCTGCGCGGCGCCGAACGCTCGTAGGGGTTGCGGCGTTGTCGCGGCTCGCGGCGGGACTCCCCGGGTGGCTGGTGGTCGCGCGGGTCCGGGACGGACTCTGGCCGTGGGCGGCGCCGTGCGCGGCGCGGACCCTCGGCGGCGTCGTGATCGCGCGTCGCTGCCTCGCCGCGGCGCCGTGCGCGGCGCGGACCCTCGGGTCGCACGCCCAGCTCGTCGTCGAGTGGATGTCTGGCGGTGCGGGAGCGGGTGCGAGTGCTGCGCGTCGTCCCAGCAGCACCGCGCGTCGCTCGTCGGCGAGTGGCCGGGGCGCCGCCCGCGCGGCCCCGGCGTGCGCCCGAGGAGCGTGCCGCGTCGGCGGCCTCACCGTCGGACTCGTCCCCGTGGTACTCGTCCCCGCCGGACTCGGGGCGCAACAGCGAGCGCAGCCTGACGGCGATGTCGTTGAGGAAGTTGAGGAAGGAGCGTGCGCCCCGCGCCGAGGCGTCCGTCGCGGCGTCGGCCGTGTCGGCCTGGGACGTCAACCGGTGCGACACCCCGAAGTACCACCGGAGCAGCCCGATCAGCAGGACGCCGCCGGCGGTGCCCAGCATCAGCGGGAACCGCTCGATGAGCGGGTAGCCGCAGTTCACCAGCACGTCTTTGAGGTGTCCGATCTTGCCCCCGTGGAACAGCCAGTAGGCGCCCGGTACCGCACAGAACAGGATCAGCGGCGGTTGGATGATCGCGGTGAACAGGTCCTCTTGCCGCACGGCCAGTACCGCTGCCACACAGCCGGCGATGTAGAAGCCGGCGAAGACGTGGGTCAGCTCCTTGTGGCCGGCGTCGATCCCGTAGCCGATCGCTGTCGCGGTGACGGCGATGAGCAGGCCAGTCCACCAGCGCACACCTGGGATGTTGGGGTGAGCCGAGCGATGGGCGGTCTCCACCGCCGAGCCTCCCCGCTGTGCTGACACACGTCGACCGTACCGGCAATGACCCGAAAGAGGCGTATCTCGCGGGGTGCGGCCCGGGCGTGCCATCTGTGATCCTTCTTTCTTGAGCTTCCTTCTTCAGCTGTCTTGTGCCGGTGAATCCGCGGCGGGCCGGCGCCGACGCAGAGCCTAGACTTGGCTCCCTGTGAGCCTGAGCCTGGGAATCGTGGGTCTGCCCAACGTCGGCAAGTCGACGCTGTTCAATGCGCTGACGCGCAACAATGTGGTGGCGGCCAACTATCCGTTCGCGACGATCGAACCGAACGAGGGTGTGGTCGCGTTGCCCGATTCGCGGCTGGACAAGCTGGCGCAGATGTTCTCCTCCGAGCGCATCGTGGCGGCGCCGGTCACCTTCGTCGACATCGCGGGTCTGGTCAAGGGAGCGTCCGAGGGGGCCGGGCTGGGCAACAAGTTCCTGGCCCACATCCGCGAGTGTGACGCCATCTGCCAGGTGGTGCGGGTGTTCGCCGACGACGACGTGACCCACGTCGCCGGGGCGGTGGATCCCAACTCCGACATCGAGGTGGTCGAGACGGAGTTGATCCTGGCCGATTTGCAGACCCTCGAGCGCGCGCTGCCCAGGCTGGAGAAGGAAGCGCGCACCAACAAGGAGCGCCGGCCGGTATTCGAGGCGGCGGTGAGCGCCCAGCAGGTGCTCGACGGCGGCACGACGCTGTTCGGCGCGGGAGTCGACGCCACGCTGCTGCGCGAGCTCAACCTGCTGACCACCAAGCCGTTCCTCTATGTGTTCAACGCCGACGAGTCGGTGCTGACCGACCCCGCGCACGTCGCGGAGTTGCGCGCGCTCGTCGCACCGGCCGACGCGGTGTTCCTGGACGCGGCGATCGAAGCCGAGCTCAACGAGCTCGACGACGAATCAGCCGCTGAACTGCTCGCGTCGATCGGGCAGAGCGAGCGCGGCCTGGACGCGCTGGCCCGCGCCGGTTTCCACACGCTCAAGCTGCAGACCTTCCTGACGGCGGGCCCCAAGGAGGCGCGGGCGTGGGTGATCCACCGGGGCGATACCGCGCCCAAAGCGGCCGGGGTGATCCACACCGACTTCGAGAAGGGTTTCATCAAAGCCGAGATCGTGTCCTACGACGACCTGATGGCCGCCGGCTCGATGGCGGCGGCCAAGGCGGCCGGCAAGGTGCGGATGGAGGGCAAGGACTACGTCATGGCCGACGGCGACGTGGTCGAGTTC
>NZ_JBYCLC010000166.1:0-5492 GCF_057473685.1 Mycobacterium sp. TH-M116
GTGCTGGTCGACGGGGCGTTGCCACTGCCCTGGTCGCCGCCGATCAACTCGACGATGCCGAAGACGATCAGCCCGATCAGGATCAGGACGAGCACGAGCCAACCCGCCAGGAGCGCGGGCCTGCGATACCAGGGGGCCGGCTCTTCTGCCTGGTCGAAAGTGTCGGATGCCGACGGTGGGCCCTGCGGCGGGTGTGCGCCCGAACCCCACGTGGCATGCTCGGTCGGTTCGTTGTGAAAATCGTCGGGTGGACCGTAGGGTGCCACGGCTCCGATGCTACGGGCGCCGGGAACGTTGCCGTCGCCGCCGTCCGGACGAACCGCTGCTCAGAACGTGTCGACCTGCTCGACGCTGACGAACATGCCGTGGCCGGTTTTGTCGTTGGTGAAGCGGGTGCCCTCGGGGGTGGCACTGATCGTCCAGCCCTGCGCCTCGTAGGTCTTGTAATCGATCGCGACGGTCGGGATGGCGCCCAGATTGCCCAGCACCCACTGCACGGCGCCGCCCGCGGTGATGCTGACGCCGTTGGCGTGCTCGCCGTCCTTGAGTGGGGAGTCGGTGAACGGCGCCTCGCAGCCCACGGTGTCCTTGTTGATCTGGCACCGCGTCTGGCCGGACTTGGTTTCGATGAACACGTAACCGTTGTCGTCGGGGCGCAGCGGGATGGCGCCGGACGGCGTGGTCGGCCCGGTGGGAGCCGGCGGAGCGGTGGCCGACGGTGCCGGGCCCGGCGTGGGAAAGCGTGGTTCCACGGGCCCCGCACCCGGCGCGGCGACCGGTCTGCCCTCGATGCTGGAACTGCAGCCGGAGATCGGCAGGGTGCTCACCAGCACGGGTGAGAGCAGCAGCGAACCACCGGCCAGACCCCACCGTGCCTTCTGCCACAACCCCACGAGCTGCTCCTGAACCTGTCAAATACCGGATTCAGATTATTCACTGAAGTTGTGCGGGCTCCTGCGGTGACGCGCCCGCGGATGCCGGCGAATCGGCCACGATCGATGACAGGTCTGATGTCATCATCGGAGAGTGGGGTTACCGCAGTCGACACCTCCGCCCCGGCACGTGGGAATCGTGCTGGCCGCCGGGGCGGGGCGGCGGTACGGCAAGCCGAAGGTCCTGGTCGAGGGCTGGCTGGCCATCGCGGTCGGCGCACTGCGCGACGGGGGCTGCACCGACGTCGTCCTGGTGCTCGGCGCCGCCGCGGTGCCGACCCCTGCCGGGGTCACCGCGATCACGGAGTCGCGCTGGCGCGAGGGGCTGAGCGCGTCGGTGCGCGCGGGTCTGGCCGCGGCAGACCGCATGAGCGCCGACTACGCGGTGCTGCACGTCGTGGACACCCCCGACGTCGGACCCGCCGTGGTGGCGCGGGTGCTCGGGCGCGTGGCCGGCTCGGAAAGCGGCCTGGTGCGCGCGGTCTTCGGCGGCAGGCCGGGGCATCCGGTGGTGCTCGCGCGCCGGCACTGGCCCGCGGTGCTGGCCCGGCTGGCCGGGGACCAGGGCGCGGGGGCCTACCTGCGCGACAGGCCCGACGTCGATAACGTCGAGTGTGGCGACCTCGCCGGCGGCGAGGACATCGACGATCCGGCGTAGCGGGCGCCCGCCGGGCCGGGGTGTAACTTGGTAAGGCAAGGCTTAACTATTGTCAGGATGTGTCAGTGCGAAATCGGACGCGTAGCGGGGCGCGCCAATCCAGTTCAGCGAGCGTGCTCGCCGAAGTGGCGCCGGGTCGACGGGCAACCGTAGTCGGCATGGTCTCGGACGCGAGGCCCGCCGTGGCGCAGCGTCTGGTGCAGCTGGGTTTTCGGCCCGCAGCTCACGTCGACGTGATCCGTCGCGCGCCGCTGGGGGACCCGACCATCTACCGGGTCCAGGACACCGAGCTGTGCCTGCGCAGCCGCGAGGCCCGGCTCATCGAAGTGGTTCCGGAAGCCGCTCGATGACCTCGTGCCACGACGACGGCGCCGCCGCGGTCACCGTCACCGGCGCCCCGCGGGTGGCCCTGGTCGGCAGTCCCAACGCCGGCAAGACCAGTGTGTTCAACCACCTGACCGGATTGCGCGCCAAGACCGCCAACTACCCGGGCGTGACCGTGGGACGCAGCGTCGGCACCGTCACCACCGTGGATGGCCTCACGATCGCGGTGGAGGACCTGCCCGGCACCTACAGCCTCGAACCGATCAGCCCCGACGAGCAAGTGGTGGCCGAGACCTTGGCCGGCGGTTTCGCCGGCACGGGCCGACCGGATGCGATCGTGCTCGTTGCCGACGTCACCACCCTGCGTCGCTCGATCATGCTGGTGGCGCAGGTGCTGCGGCTCGACCTGCCGTGTCTGCTGGTGTTGACCATGGGCGACGAATTGACCGCCCGGGGTGGCCGGATCGACGTCGACGCGTTGTCGGCGGCGCTGGGAATCCCGGTGGTCGCGGTCGTCGGGCACCGCGGCTCGGGCATCGATGCGCTGCGCGCCCGGCTCGCGTCCTTGGACCGGTGGCCGCGGCCGGCGGTGATGCCCCCGGTCGACCACGATGCCGTCGACGCCTGGGGAAAATCGGTGCTACAGGCCGCGGATTACCTTGCGCCGCAACCTGATCGACGCACCTCCGGGATCGACGCGGTGGTTCTGCACCCGCTGTGGGGTGTCGTCATCTTCTTCGCGGTGATGTTCGGCTTCTTCCAGATCGTCTTCGCCGCCGGCGCGCCGCTGCAGGACTGGGTCAGCCAGGGCTTCAGCTGGCTGGGCGAGCAGGTGACCGGCCGCACCGGAAACAACGTGGTGGGCCGGCTGGTGAGCCAGGGGCTGATCGGCGGCGTGGGCACCGTGCTGCAGTTCATCCCGCAGATCATGTTGCTGTTCATGCTCATCGCGGTGCTGGAGAACGTCGGTTACATGTCGCGAGCCGCGTTCCTCATGGACAAGGTGATGGCCAGGACCGGCCTGGAGGGCCGCGCGTTCGTGGCGATGCTGTCGTCGTTCGCGTGCGCGATCCCGGGGATCATGGCCACTCGCACCCTGCCCTCGTCGCGGGACCGCATCGCCACGATCATCAGCGCACCGCTGATGACCTGCTCGGCGCGGCTGCCGGTGTTCACCTTGCTGGTCGGCATGCTGATCGCGCCGCAAACACGCTGGTGGGGCCTCAACGCGCAGGGCGCCACCATGTTCGTGCTGTATCTGGCCGGCGGCACCTCGGCGCTGCTGGCCGCCTGGCTGTTCAAGTCGACCATCCTGCGCAGCGATCTGCTGCCGTTCACGATGGAGCTGCCGCCCTACCGCTTTCCCTCGGCGAAGACGGCCCTCGTCGCGATGTGGAGCGCGGCAAAGCTGTTCCTGCGCAAGGCCGGGACCATCATCCTGGGCACGTCGTTGCTCCTGTGGGTGCTGCTCAATCTGCCGGCGCGGGAGAACGAGACCGCGCAGATGTCGCCGCCGCAGGCCGCCGCCTACGTGATCGACCACAGCTATGCCGCCGATCTGGGCAAGGCGGTGGCGCCGGTGTTCGCGCCGCTGGGTTTTGACTGGCGCACCAATATCGCGCTGCTCGGCTCCCTTTCGGCGCGCGAGGTGTTCGTCTCCACACTCGGGCAGGTGGCAGCGGCCACCAATCCCGACGACCCGCGCGAGGCGCTGGCCACCATGACCGACGATGCCGGCCACCGGGTGTTCACCGCGCCGACCGTGATCGCGCTGCTGGCGTACTTCGTCTACGCGCTGCAGTGCATGTCCACCGTCGCGGTCATGCGCCGCGAGACCAACTCCTGGCGCTGGCCCGCTGTCGCATTCTCCTACATGTTCGTCCTGGCCTGGACGATGGCGTTCACCGCACGCGCGATCGCGATAGGCCTGGGCGCGTGATCCCGATGCATGCCACGGCCACCGCCAACCCGCAGCGGCTGCGCTGGGTGGTCCCGCCCGACCGGCTGCCGCCTCGCGGCACGGTGCGGCAGGCCCCGGGTCGGCTCGGTGGGCTGCTCGAAGCCGGGGTGATCGAGGAGCTCACGGTGCGCCCGGCCGACATCGTGATCACGCTGGGCCCGGCCCACAGCTGGCGTGAGTGGGGCGACGGCGTCCGCGCCGCGCTCGGCGAGGCACTGGCCGACCGGGCCGGCTGGCGGGTCGAATGTTCGCCGGATTCCACCGCCGAGCTGGCCGGCGTGGTCCGGGAGTTGCTCACCGGGCCCATCGGTGCGCTTGCGCGTTCGCACGGCGGGACGATCGAGCTGGTGTCGGTGGACGGACTGGACGTGACCGTGCGCATGTCGGGCGCCTGCCGCGGGTGCGCGGCCGCGGGGGTCACGCTGCACGACAAGCTCGAGGGCGAGCTGCGCCGACGGGTCGACGAGCGGGTCACGGTTTACGGCGAGAAGCGTTCTGGTCCAGCGTTATTCGGGAAAAAACTGCTTTCGTTATGGGTTCGATAGGAACGCGACGATACCCCTCGATGCTGCTGCCCCGCCGAAAAGACCTGTCGGCCTGCGCCTATGACGGCAAGCGGTAGGGCGCCGAGTTTCGTGCTCTACGATGTCCGATGTGGATGTCTACGACGCGGTGCAGTCGCGGCAGTCGATCCACGGCTTCACCGATCACCCGGTGGACACGGACGTTCTTGTGAGAGTCTTGACCGCCGCGGCACGCGCTCCATCGGGAGGCAACCTGCAGCCTTGGCACATCTACGTGGTTTCCGGCGCTCGGCTCGCTGAGCTGAAGCGGCGAATCGCAGAGCGGGTTGCGAGTGGGGATCAGGGCGACCCGTTGGAATTCGCGATGTATCCGAATCCGTTGGAAGCGCCCTATCGGGAACGCCTGGCAGATCTCGGTGAACGCAAATATGGCGCCTTGGGCATCGCGCGTGATGATCACGCCGCGCGCGCCAGGGCGCGCGCCGAGAATTGGAACTGCTACGGTGCCACGACGGCATTGTTTTGCTATCTGGACCGCGATATGCCGCCGCCGCAATGGGCCGACGCAGGAATCTACCTGCAGACCGTGATGCTCTTGCTGCGGTCAGAAGGGCTGCACAGCTGTCCGCAGATCGCGTGGGCGGAATATCATCGCACCGTTGCCGAGGTCATCGCACCACCATCGCAACGTATTTTGTTCTGCGGCATGTCGATTGGATTTGTCGATCCGTCGGTGCCGCGGACGCGGACACCTCGAGCTCCGCTGTCGGAGACTGTCACCTTTTTGCAGTAAGCGCCTCACAGCGGGTTGCCTGCCGATGGGTAGTCGGCACGGGGTGGCGCAGAGCTGCCACCCGATGCCGGTGCCGGTCGAAAAAGCCGACCTCCACTCCTCGAATATCGCACTGACCCACTGCATCCGCGACCACCGACGGCTCCCTCTCGGATCTGCTCGGGCAGAACGTATTTGAGCCGCTTCGTGAAGCCAGCCGCGGCAGTTGGCGGCGCTACGACGTTCCGTCCGTCCCGGGGGTGCCGCCGAAGAGGCCGGCGGTGCCGCCGGTGCCCCCGGTGCCACCGTTGACACCGTCACC
>NZ_JBYCLC010000167.1:0-23775 GCF_057473685.1 Mycobacterium sp. TH-M116
CCGCCGACGGGCCCTGCGTGGGCACCCGGCGCAGCCGCGCCCCGGTGGCCGGTAACTCGTCGGGGTCGGGCTCGGGCGGTTGTTCGGCGTGCAGCAGCGCGTCGGCGACCTCATAGACCCGGTCGTCGTCCCAGCCGGGCATGTCCCCGTGCGCGCGCAACACGGCGCGGTGGTCGCCGCGCAGGGCCGCCCCGTCGATGACGACCACCTTGACCCGGTCCAGCCGGCGCAGGGCCCCGGGGTCCAGGATCAGCTGCCCGGCGTTGGCCAGGCCGCGGCCCAGCACGGCGGCGAACGTCTGGCGGCCCATGTGGGCGGCCCTTGGCACCCCGGCCAGTAGGGCGCCCGCGGCGTCCTCGGTGCCGCCGCCGGCCAGCAACGCGGTCGCCGCGGCGATCAGCGACGCGTTGGCGGCCTGGTCGGCGTACTCCTCCACGGGGCCGGCCATCGACCCCTTCGCGGTGTCGACGGCCGCGTCGACGGCCCCGCCGACCATGACGTGGGACGCTTCACCGGCGGCTGCGGCCGCCGAGGTGTGCCGCAGCGCCTGCGATGTGGGCCCGGCCGACGAGATGACGGGCACCACCGGGGCCTGCGGCCGCCGCGGCGAGGCGAGCTCCGGCTCCCGCTCGCGCCACTGCTGCCGGTGCGCCGCCGCTTCGGAGATCTGCAGGCTGCGTTGCGCGAGGTCCAGCATCGGTGTGCCGATCGCCTGGGTCAGCCCGTTGGATACCGCCGCCGAAGCGCTGAGCAGTAAGTCGGTGCCGACGCGGCCCAGCCGCGACTCCAGGACGGAGACGATTCGCGGCTGATGGTTCAACAGAGCCGAGGCGGCGCGTGCGCTGCGCGGGGCGACGGGCAGCCGGCCCAGCCACCCGGTGACCGCGGCACCGATCGCCCCGACGTCCATCGCCGCGGCCGTCAACGGCACCAGGATCGCCAACGGGTTGCCCGGGTCGGCGAACGGTGCGGTGCGGGTAGCCGGCCGCGTCCCGGCCAATGTCAGGTCCTCGGCCACGCGTGAGACCGTCCGGCGCACCTCGCCCAGCACCGCGTCGCAGTCGGCCTCGCTTTCCAGTTCGACCACCAGCCGGCCCAGCGCCCCCTCCACGTGGGCCGTGGCCACACCGGGAATCCTGCGCACCGGCTCCTCGACGACCGGCGCGTGTTCGTGCCAGCTGGGGAAGGGCAGCAGCGGGTCGATGTCCAGGTGCACCCGCCGTCCGCTCTGCCAGCGCACCTGCGGCGTGACGTGGTTCGCGGACCCGTTGGTGGCGGAACTGCCGATCCCGATCGCACGGCTCGTTGTCTGCGCCATGGACTGCATCACCGGACCGGCCAGCTCGGTGACCGGACTGGCCAGCAGCTGGACCGCGCCCACCGCGCCGGCTGCGGTGGAAACGCCGGCTCGGACGACCTCCGCGGCTCCACCGGTCACGCCGGCGATGACGCCGGATACCCCGGGAATCCTCATTCCGTCACCCTAACGATCACACCCATCGCGCCCAATGGCCTCGGCGTACCGAGAGCATGTTCACAGCCGCACCGTGACGAGCCGTAGCGATGGAGCCGAAAATTGCGGGGGACCCGAATCGGGGCGGTTGCCGGGGTGTCCAGTGACTGCACTGTCAAAGAGCCTACCGGGTTGGCGGACGGCCGAACTCTCTGAACAAGCGGGTGTCGAGCGTCCGACCTGCTAGCCCGCCGGGACCTCGCGCGGGGCGGCCATCACGAGCGTAACCGCACGGCGAAAAATCGGGCCGCAAATCGCCGTGGCGTTACGCACGCGGCGTGCGCGCGCTCGCCGGGACCTCGCGCGGGGCTAGGTTATGCCCCATGAGTTGGTGGTTCGCCCGGGCCGAGCGGACGCTGTCCGAACAGGTGCCCGCCGCACCGGACAGGGTCCGCGACTTCTACGTCGACCTGGACAACATCAAGGTCGTGCATCCGCTGATCGTGTCCGTGGCCGCCGAGTCCCGCGTCGACACCCCCGACGGCTACCGGCGGAGCTATCGCGTGGTCGACCGGATCCCGCTGGGGCCGTTCACGGTGCGGATCACCTACCGGGCGACGCTGCACGTGCCGGCCGACGGCGACGTGCACACCGAGGCCGACCAGTCCCCCGGGGTGCGGCTGCGGGGCACGGTGAGCTTCGAGCCGGCCGCCGGCGGCACCCGGCTCACCGAGCGAATCAGCATCACGGCGCCTCGGCCGCTGGCCCCGGTGACGACGCGCGAAGCGGTCAAGGCCCACACCGCGATGCTGGCCGGTATCCGGCGCCACTTCGAAACTGCTTGATCAAACGGCGTTTTCGTCGGGCCGGTTACTGCGCGGCCTTGTCGGGTGCGTAGCCCAGGATGCTCTTGACCTCCAGATACTCGTGGAACCCGAACGAGCTCCACTCCCGGCCGTTGCCGCTGCGCTTGTAGCCACCGAACGGCGCGTTGATGTCGAAGGCGTGGTTGATCGTCACCCAGCCGGCCCGGATCCTGCGGGCCACGGCGCGCGCCGTGTCGAGGTCGGCCCCCGAGACGTAGCCGGCCAGGCCGTAGTCGGTGTCGTTGGCCAGCGCGACGGCGTGGTCGAGATCGTCGTAGCCGAGCATGCACAGCACCGGACCGAAGATCTCCTCGCGCGCGATCGTCATGTCGTTGGCGACGCCGGCGAAGACGGTCGGCCTGACGTAGTAGCCGGTGTCCAGGCCGTCGGGTCGGCCGGGACCGCCGGCAACGACTGTCGCGCCCTCGTCGATGCCGGTCCGGATCAGCCGCTGCACCTTGTCGAACTGCGCCCTCGACGCCACCGGCCCGATCGCGGTCTTGTCGTCGGGGTGTCCCACCCGCACCTGGCCGGCGGTTTCCCGCGCGACGGCGACGGCCTCGTCCATGCGCGAGTTCGGCACCAGCATGCGCGACGGCGCGTTACAACTCTGCCCGGAATTGGGCATCATGTTGGCCACGCCGGCGCGCACGCCGTCGGCGAAGCCCGCGTCGTCGAGCACGATGTTGGGGCTCTTGCCGCCGAGCTCCTGGGTCACCCGCTTGACGGTGGGGGCGGCGGCTTTGGCGACCTCGACGCCGGCGCGGGTCGACCCGGTGAAGGACACCATGTCGATGTCGGGATGGCCCGCAAGTGCCATGCCCACGCCCGGGCCGTCGCCGTTGACCAGGTTGAACACCCCCGCGGGCACGCCCGCGGCGTCCAGGACCTCAGCGAAGACGCAGGCCGAGAACGGCGCGACCTCGGACGGTTTGAGGATCATCGTGCAGCCCGTCGCCAGCGCCGGGTACACCTTGACCGCGATCTGGTTCAGCGGCCAGTTCCACGGCGTGATCAGCCCGCAGACGCCGACGGGTTCCCGGGCCAGCAGCGTCGCCCCGTGTTGTTCGGAGAACGAGAAATTCTTCAGCACGTCGATCGCCGTGGCCAGGTGAGCGAGCCCGAGCCCGACCTGCGGGCCCGCCGCCAGCGAAGGCGGCGCGCCCATCTCCTCGGTGACCGCGTCGGCGAGATCGCCTGCGCGCCTTTGATATTCGACGAGAATGGACTCGAGTAGCTCGAGGCGCTGCTCGCGACTGGTCTGCGACCAGCCGGCGAAGGCGCGCCGGGCCGCGGCGACCGCGACGTCCACGTCGGCGGCCGTACCGAGCGAGATCTTGCCGGCGACCCGCTCGGTCGCCGGGTTCTCGACGTCGAACGGGTTGGGGCGCAGGGGGTCGACCCATCGCCCGTCGATGTAGAACTGCAGGTGTTCGCGCATCGGATCATCCTCCTATTACTGGGTCTATTACTGGGTGCCTTCGGCGTACCAGGTGCGGAATTCGTCGTACTTGGGCATTTCCTCGGAATTGGCCTTGGGGTCGATGCAGACGTGCACGACGGCGGCCTTGCCGCTCGCATACGCCCGCCCGATCGCCGGGCCGATCTCCTCCTCCTTCTCGACGTACTCGCCGTGGCAGCCGAAACCTTCGGCGACCTTGTCGAGGCGGACGTCCTTGCTCCAGTGCACACCCGGCTGCGGAGACGGCTGGGGGAAGGTGCGCTTGTAGACGCCGACTTCGAGGCCCCACTGGTGGTCGACACCCACCACGCACACCAACGGAAGATGCTGCCGTGCCGCCGTTTCCAGTTCGGCGATGTGGAACAGGAACGCCGAATCGCTGGTCAGCAGCATCACCGGGCGTGTGCCGCCCTCGGCGACCGACGCTCCGATCGCGTAGGGCAACCCGGTGCCGAGGTGGCCGAAGTTCTGGTTCCAGATGACGTCGCGCGGTTTGGCCTGCGAGTAGGTCCAACCGAAGATGACGGTCGCGCCGCCGTCGCGGACCATGATGCCGTCGCGCGGGAATGCTCGGGTCGCCTCGACCACGAACCGCGCGGGGTGCACCGGCGTCCGGCCCGCCGGCGCGCTCTCGGCGAGCAGCGCCAGCTCGGCCGCGTCCTGGTTGATCCAGCGGTCGAGGTCGGCCGACGGTGTGCGCGGGCTGTCCCGGAGCGCGTCGACCAGCTGGGGCACCACACCGCGAAGATCGCCGACCAGGGGAACGTCGATGGGCCGGTTGACCCCGATGGCCGCTGGGTCTTGTTCGACCAGTACCCATGTGCGCTTCGCGTCGTTCTGCGCCCAGTGGCGTGTCCTGCCGTAGTGGCTCGGTTCGCCGAGCTCCGTGCCGAGCGCGACGCACAGGTCGGAGGTCACCACCGCCTCGACGGCCGCCGGCGAGAATCCGTAGGCGAAGGTGCGGTCCTGCAGACCCTCGATGAACGACGTGCCACCGGAGGTCTGGATCACCGGGCAGGCCATCAGCTCGGCCAGCTCGCGGACCGCCGCCCCGGTGCGCGAGGTGTGCACACCGTGCCCTACCAACAGGATCGGGCTCTCGGCGGCGCGGATCAGCCTCACCGCTTCGGCCACCTCGCGCTCACCGGCGGTCTGGTTGACGAGCCGGTACCGCTGCGGCGGAAGCGGATCCGCGACGTCGAGCTCGGAGAGGATCACGTGCGACGGGTACTCGACATAGGCCGGGCCGGGCGTGCCGGACATGGCCCGGCGGATCGCCTCGTGAATGATCTCGTTGGTCTGGTCGGCGTACTCGATGGAGGCGCTGTATTTGACAGACGGCGCGAAGAGCGGTTCCTGCCGGACGAACTGGATGCGACCGCGCCGGACCCGTCGCTCGGTGATGCGGGCCCGCTGACCGCCGAGGAAGATCACCGGGGAGTTCTCCACCTTCGCGCACTGGATCGCTCCCGCGATGTTGGCCATTCCCGGGCCGAGCGTGCCGACGCACAGGCCGGGCTTGCCCGTCATCCGCGACGCCGCCTCGGCCATGAAGCCCGCGCTCAGTTCGTGGTGCGGTGCGACCACCGACCACCCGCGGGCGTCGGCCTCGGCGAACATGTGCACGAAGTTGGGGTCCGGGATGCCGAACAAGGTGTTGACGCCCTCGGCCCCGAACAGGTCCAGAATGCGTCGGTAGACGGGCACACCCATGGTCAGAATTCCTTTTCTTCGCGAGCAGTCGCACAATCACCGTTCGCCGCGGCATGTCGGGGGCTTTTGCGACTGCTCGCGCGGATTTCGGCGAGCACTTCTTCGGTGTCGGCGCCGAGCTGCGGCGCCGGACCCGCGACCCGGCCGGGCGTCCGGGAAAACCAGGTGGGTACGCCCGGGAAGCGCACCGGTCCGTACGGGGTGTCCACGGTCTCGAACATGCCGACGGCGTTGAGATGTGGGTTGTCGTACAGCGCGGCAGGAGTGTTCAGCGGCGCGGCGGGGATCTCGAGCTCGCGGAACAGCGCCAGCCACTCCCCGGTCGTGCGCTCTTTCATCGTCTCGGCCACCAGCCCGTAGACGGTGTCGATCTGGCGTGCGCGCTGTTGCAGCGTGGCGTACGGCTCGCCGGCCCACGGCGGCCGCACGGCGTCGACGAACGCCTTCCAGTGCTTGTCGTTGTAGATCAGGGCGGCGATGTGGCCGTCGCTGGTGCGGTACGGACGGCGGTTGGGCGCCACGGTGCGTGGATACACCGCCGGCCCCAGGGGCGGGTCGAACAGGGCGCCGTTGGCGTGCTCGACGAGCATGAACGCGGCCATGGTCTCGAACATGGCGACCTCGACCTCCTGCCCCTCCCCGGTGCGCTCGCGGTGGTACAACGCCATCGTCGTGGCATACAGCGCCGTCAGGCCGGCAACCTTGTCGGCCATGATCGTCCCGACGTAGTCGGCCTCGCCGGTCAGCTGCTGCTGCACCGCCGGCAGGCCGCATTCGGCCTGGATGGTGTCGTCGTAGGCGGGCCGGTCCCGGTCGGGTCCGCGGCGGCCGTACCCGTAGCAGTTGGTGTAGACGATCGCCGGGTTGACCGCGGCCACGTCGCCGTAGCCGAAGCCGAGCCGAGCGATCGCCTTGGCGCGCATGGAGTGGATGAACACGTCCGCGGTCGCCACGAGGGCGCGCAGCGCCTCCTGCCCGGCGCCGGTCCGCAGGTCCAGCACGACGCCGCGCTTGCCGCGGTTGACGTTGACGAACACCCCGCTCATGCCCGGCGCCGGGCCGACCGAGACGTAGCGGGTGTCATCCCCCTGCGGCGGTTCGACTTTGATCACGTCGGCACCCATGTCGGCCATGATCTGCGTGCAGTACGGGCCCATCACCATGGCGGTGAGGTCGATCACCCGCACGCCGGCCAGCGGGCCCTTCGGTGGGCTAGCCATGCAACGCCCCCTGATCGCGGGAGCGGTGCGCCAGGTCGAAGCTGTAGCGGATGTGCTCGGCGTGGCCGTCGGGCAGCGGCGGGAAGATCAGCGGCGCGTCGGCGCGCCGGATCGCCTCCAGATACTCGCCGACGTCCTCGACCGTCCACGACGACCGGTACACACCCGGCGTCTCGGCGACCACCGCCCGCGCCACCCGGCCCGCCAGCGCGACGAAGATCTCGCCGCTGACCGAGCAGGACTGGTGCGCAAGCCAACCCACGACGGGCGCGACGAGTTCCGGGCCCATCGGGGGGTAGGCTGAGACGTCGATGCCGTCCGCCATCCGGGTCACCGCGGCCGGCACGATCACGTTGGACGTGACGCCCTGCGCGGCGCCCTCGAGCGCCGCGACGCCGGACAGCCCGATCACCCCGGCCTTGGCGGCCGCGTAGCCGGCCACCGCGTGGTTGCCGTAGAGGCCGCCGATCGACGAGGTGAGCACGATCCGCCCATACCCGGCGTCGCACATGAGGGGAAACGCCGGGCGCACCACGTTGAACGCGCCGCGCAGGTGGACATCGAGCACGGCGTCGAAGTCCTCGTGGCTCAACTCTTTCAGCGAGCCACGGCGGACGTTGCCGGCGTTGTGGATCAGGACATCGATGCGCCCGTAGCGGTCGAACGCGGTCGCGATGATCGCCGCACCGCCCTCGCGCGTCGCGACCGATTCGGTGCACGCGACGGCTTCACCTGCAGCCGCGAGGATTTCGGCGGCCACCTGCTCGGCCGGCCTGGCGTCCGAGCCCGCTCCGTCCAGGCCGCCGCCGGAGTCGTTGACGACCACCCTGGCGCCGCGCGAGGCGAGCAGGTGGGCGTAGGCGCGGCCCAGCCCCCGGCCGGCGCCGGTCACGACGGCGACGCGGCCGTCGTATCTCAGCTGTGGAGCGGCAGTTTCGCTCACGCGTCCAGGACCAACCCGTCCAGGTCGCCCTTGTCGCGCCACTGCCTGATCAGGTCGCCGAACTCGTAGAAGCCGGGCGCGTAGTATTCCCCGATGGCTGAACGGATGCCCTCGCCGCCACCGCCGCCCTCGTTGTTGTAATAGCCGGGCGTGCACGAGACCGCGAAATCCGTGGTGTCGATGGACACGTCGCGGATGGTCTTAACCCAGTCGTCCTGCGCTTTCCGGCTCGGCTCGACCGTCGTTGCGCCGCGGGCTGTCGCCTCGGCGATGATGTAGGCGATGTGTTCGGCCTGCTGTTCCAACATCGCGGTGGTGTTCCCCGACGCCCCGCCCTGGATGAAGCCGGTGAAGAACTGGTTCGGGAAGCCGACACTCGTCATGCCGTGCAGCGACTTGTAGCCGTCCCGCCAGTGGTCGAACAGCGACAGCCCGTCGCGGCCCTCGATGACGTCGATGGCATAGCGCCGGCTGATCTCGGTCGTGATCTCGAAACCGCTCGCCCAGATGACGCAGTCGACTTCGTAGTGAACGCCGTTGGCCACCAGGCCCTTCGCTGTTGCCTGTTCGACGCCCTTGCATTCCGACACGTCGACCAGCGTCACGTTGGGTCGGTTGAACGTGGTCAAGTACTCGTCGTTGCTGCACGGCCGCTTGCACATGAACCGGTAGTACGGCTTGAGAGCCTCGGCGGTGGCCGGGTCGTCCACGACGGCCTCGACGTGGCGGCGCAGGCGCTCCATGACCTTGTAGTCCTCTTCTTCGTGCATCGCGGCGATCTGTTCGACCGTCAGGGATGCGGGATCCCCTGTCGCGGCGATCCGCGCGGTCAGGTTGCGTCCGAGTTCGGTCCAGAAGTCGCAGACCATGTCGGCCTGATCGAACACCACGCCTCCGCCCAGCGGTGACCACCGGTGGAAGTTGCGCTTGCGCTCCTCCTGCCAGCCCGGCCGCAGTGCGGCCGCCCACTTCGGGTCCGTGGGCGTGTTGCCGCGCACGTCCACCGACGAAGGCGTGCGCTGGAACACGTAGAGGTGCGCGGCGTCTCGGCCCAGGTGCGGAACCAGTTGCACGCCGGTGGCTCCCGTGCCGACGAGGGCGACGCGCTTGTCGTGCAACTTGCGCAGGCCGCCAGTCGAGTCCCCGCCGGTGTACTCGTAGTCCCAGCGCGCGGAGTGGAATTGGTGCCCCTCGAAGTCCCCGATGCCCGGAACGCCCGGCAGTTTCGGGCGGTTGAACGACCCCTGTGTCATGACGACGAAGCGCGCGCGGATGTCGTCACCGCGGTTGGTGCGCAGCCGCCAGCGTTTGATGGAGTCGGCCCAGCGCATTTCGGACACCTGGGTGGAGAAGATCGCCCCGTCGTACAGCCCGAAGTGCTTGCCGATGTTGCGGCAGTGCGCACGTATCTCGGCGCCGTCGGCGTACTTCTTCGTCGGTACGTAGTCGAGCTCTTCGAGGAGCGGGATATAGCAGTACGCATCGTTGTCGCACTGGATACCCGGGAAGCGGTTCCAGTACCACACCCCCCCGAAGTCTCCGCCCATCTCGATGACGCGCACCTCGTCGACGCCGGCCTTCTTCAGGTATGCGCCGGCCAGCAGCCCCGCGATGCCGCCGCCGAGCACCACGACCTCGGCCTCCTCGGCGATCGGATCCCGCGTCGGCACCGGCGTGTACGGATCCACCTCGCAAAAATCCGCGAACTCACCCTCGAGCTCGAGGTATTGTCTGGAGCCTTCCGGGCGCAGCCGCTTGTCGCGCTCGTCGCGGTACTTGCGCCGCAGCGCGACGAGATCGATGTCGTCGGGGGTGTCGGTGGGCCCGCAGGTGTCGAACAATGTCATGGGGGGTGCGTTCTCCTCACAGCTCTCGGGGTTCGCCGGTGCCCATGTACTTGGACAGCTGGTGGTGCAGGTTCACGGTGCTGCGTTCGCGGTACGGATTGGGCTTGGTGCCGGGAAAGCCCATCGACTTCATGCCCTGCTGCACGGCGGCCATGTTGGAGAAGTCCTGCGGCAACACCGATCGCCACCGTGGGTCACCGACCGGGGTGTGTTCCCACTCGGTCTGCGGCGCTTCGCCTTGGGGAAACAGTTCGAACACCGAAACCTCGAAGATGCACTTGTTCGGGTCGTAGCCGGGGTCCGGCCGGGCGCTGTAGCACAGTGCGACCGTCACACCCTGACCGATCTGGAAGTTCGGGAAGATCTGCCAGGCGGTGCCCGCCTGCCCGAGGATGTCGGAGGAGATCGTCGGCCAGATCACGCCGCGGGCCTCGTCGTCGCGGCGCGCGGACGCCAGCCAGTGCTCGAGGACCTTGTCGGGAGGTGTGCCCTCGGGCAGTTCGTCGACCAACCGTTTGGCGGCGTTCACCAGCGTCTCGGTGGTGGAGGTGTTGGTCTCCTCCATCGTGTAGATCTGCATCTCGGCGGTCGAGACCCGCGGGTCGGCGCCCGTGCCGAGGCGGATCTTGGACTTGGTCGCCGCGAGGTCGTCCGGGGCGTCGTAGCCGATGTTGCTGTGGCGACCCTGCGCCTTGGCCCAGCCCTTGAACTCGCCGAACCTGTTGAACTCCGGGTGCGTGGTGAACACGTGGTAGGTCTCGTTGAAGGCCTCCAGCGCGACTTTCCAGTTGCAGTCGAAGTGCAGCCACCTGCGCCACTTGTAGCGCATGTTTTCCAGGCCGAACGGGTCGAGAATCTTCGCGGCCGGGAACAGGTAGTCGGCCAGCGGCTCGCACTCCGGGTCCATGTTGATCCACAGCCAGCCGCCCCAGGTGTCGACGTTGACCGGCCGCAGATGCGTGTTGTCCGGCGTGAGAGCGTCCTGCCAGTCCTGCTGTTCGCGGATGCGCGTGCAGGCGCCGTCCAGGCCGTAGGTCCAGCCGTGGAAGCCGCAGACGAACGACTTGCGGGCGCGGCCGAGGGCGTTCTTGGCGCCCGCGGGCGTGTCGATCAGCCGGCGCCCGCGGTGCATGCAGACGTTGTGGTGCGCGAGAAACTCGTGGGGACCGGTGCGCACCACGATGATCGAGTCGTCGAGGATGTCGTAGGTGAGGTAGCTGCCCACCTCGGGCAGCTCCTCGACGCGGCCGGCCTGCAGCCAGACCTTGCGCCACAGCCTGTCCCGTTCGGCGCGCGCATAGTCTTCGGACACGTACGCCTCGACGCCGATCGTCATCGGCTGCGAAAGCTCCTCGGCCGCGGCGGCAGTGTGGGCCAGATCGGTCATCACATCCTCCTGATGGCGGCGCGGAAGGATTCGTCCTTGAGGAACAGCGAGGTGTTGTCGGCGCCCAGGTGGCTCCATCTGAGGTCGAGCCCGCCGTCGACGAGCAGCGTCTGCCCGGTGATGTAGCTCGACAGCTCCGAGAGCAGGAACAGGATGGCGCGGGCCTGCTCCTCGGGTCGCCCGCGCCGGCCCATCGCGATCGCCCGCCGATCCCGCTCCGGGTCCTCGTCGACGTAGGTGAGCGAGGCCGCGGTCTCGGTGACGCCCGGCGCCACCGCGTTCACCCGGACTCCGGCCGGCGCCAACTCGAGCGCCATGGTGCGGGTCATCGCGGCGATGGCGGCTTTGGCAGTCCCGTAGGCGATGTGGAACGGCGCGGCGTTCATGCCGCTGATCGAGGAGATCGACACGATCGACCCGGGCCGTTGCTGCGCGAGGAGTTCGGCGGCCACCGCGCGGCTCATGAAGAACGCGGTCTCGAGGTTGTCGGCGAAGATCGTGCGCCAGTCGGCGCGCGTCACGCGCGTCGCCGGCATCCACGTCGACGGCGCGGCGCCGCCGGCGACGTTGACCAGCCCGTAGAGCCGACCGCCGGTTCGCCGGCTCTGCTCGATCACGGCGGCGATCCCCGCGTCGGTCGACGCGTCGGCCACCACGGGCACGACGGACAGGCCCTGGCGGGTCAGGGGAGCGACGTGCTCGTCGAGGTTGTCCCGCGAGCGGCTCACGGCGATCACGGTGGCCCCCGCGCGTGCGGCGAGCTCCGTGACGGTCGTGCCGATGCCGCCGCCGCCGGCGCCGGACACCACCACGACGCGACCGTCGAGCCCGAGAAGATCCGCCATGACCCGCTTTCCCCGGCCGCGGACGCCGTTACCGCCCGCGACGCGGTACGCCACCATTGTGTCCGGACAAAATAGTGGATTCTACCTTTTGGAGAATACTATTCCCATCGCGATCGACCGCTGTCAAGGCTGGGCCGCGGCCCGTCGGGAGCTATTGTCTGGACCAGTGTGAATTGATAACGTCCAGCCGGACAGGCACTTGCGGGCCGAAGGGAAGGATCCCGCCCAGACCATGACCATCGCGGCGCAGCCATCGCGATATGCCGCCCTCGATGCCGGACCTCACCCCATCGACGTCGCGGCGGGCTGGCGACTCGAGCGGGTCACCGCCCCCAGCCGCCTGTTCGGCGCCAACGGCCTGCGCACCGGCCCGGACGGCCGCATCTTCATCGCGCAGGTGACCGGCAGCCAGATCAGCGCGCTGGAGCCCGGCACCGGCCAACTGTCGACTGTCAGCGCCAGGGGCGGCGACATCGTCGCGCCCGACGATGTCGCCTTCGACGCCGGCGGCAACCTCTACGCCACCGAGGTCATGGACGGCCGGGTGAGCATGCTCGACACTGCCGGGCGCACCCGGGTGCTGCGCGACGACATCCCGTCGGCCAATGGCATCACCATCCATCGGGGCCGGTTGTTCGTCGGCGAATGCCGCGAGGGTGGGCGCCTGCTCGAACTCGACCCCGGCGGCGCCCCACCCCGCGTGCTGCTGGAGAACGTGCCCTCGCCGAACGCGATGGAGGTGGGCCCGGACGGGCTGCTGTACTTCCCGGTGATGGGCGCCAACGCGATCTGGCGGGTCGATCCCGAGGGCGGCGAACCACAGTGTGTCGCCGGCGATCTCGGTGTTCCCGACGCGGTGAAGTTCGACCCGCGGGGCCACATCGTCTCCACGCAGGTCGCCAGCGGGCAGGTGCTGCGCATCGATCCCCGCACCGGCGAGCGGCGGGTGCTGGCCCAGCTGACGCCGGGTCTGGACAACTGCACGCTGCTCGGCGAGAACGTGCTGGTGTCCAACTTCACCGGCGAGATCACCGAGATAACGCCGAGCGGCGCGACGCGCACGGTGTTGCCCGGCGGGCTCAACTGGCCACTGGACCTGACCGTGGGGCACGACGGGCGGCTCTACGTCGCCGACGGCACCTTTTTCCATGCGGTGCTGCCCGACGGGTCCCTGCGGGCGGAGGGGATGCTGTTCAGCCCCGGCTATCCGGGGTTCGTGCGCGGCGTCGTGGCGAGCGGTCCGGGCGAGTTCGTGGTGACGACCTCGGGCGGCCAGGTCAGCCGCTACCGGCCCGCCGCGAGCGAAACCGAGGTGCTGGCCGACGGTTTCGACCAGCTCTACGGTGTCGCGCTCGGGCCCGGCACAGTGGTGTTCGCCGAGCTGGGCACCGGGCGGGTGCTGGCATGGGCACCGGGCTCGGGCCGCGTCGAGGTGCTGGCGGCCGGCCTGCACGACCCGGTCGGCGTCGCCGTCGACCCGGACGGCGCGTGCCTGGTGGCCGAATCCGGCGCCGGACGCGTGGTCCGGGCCGACGGGTCCGGTATCGCCACCGTCGTCGCCGAACTGCTTCGCCCACAAGGGCTTTCGGTGCGCGACGGCGTGCTCTACATCGTCGACGCGGGGGCCGGGGAGGTGATCGCGTTCGACCTGGACACCGGGGTTCGCCGCACCATCGCCGCCGGGCTGCCGGTCGGCCCGCCCGCCGGGGTTGCGCCCAAACCGCTCAGGGGGATGCCGCCGTTCTCCGGACCGCAGGGCCCCTTCGCCGGCATCGCCGCCGCACCCGACGGCACGCTGTTCGTCTCGGCCGACGGCGACGGCAGCGTCCTGGCGCTGCGCCGGCCGCGGGACGGCCGCTGATGCCGCAGGCCATCCCGAACGACCACCGCTACCTGCAGATCGCGCGCACGCTGCGCAAGGAGATCGTCGACGGCGTGTACCCGGTGGGCTCGCAGCTGCCGACCGAACACCAGCTGTGTGAGCGGTTCGCGGTCAGCCGCTACACCGTGCGCGAGGCGATACGCCGGCTGCGCGAGGACAACCTGGTGGCGTCGCGGCCGCGGGCGGGCACCCGCGTCGTCCCCCGGCCGGCGTCGAGTTCCTATGCGCAGGACGCGATGTCGATCGACGACCTGCTGGCGTTCGCGTCCGGGGCTCAGCTGAGCATCGAGTCCAACGCCATGGTGACGATCGACGACGACCTCTCCTTCCGGACCGGGCTCGCGGCCGGCACGCAGTGGCTGTCGGTGCGCGGCTTCCGGCGGGCCGAGGGGGCGTCGGTGCCCCTGTGCCGCACGGAGTACTACATCAGCCGCGACTTCGCCGCGGTCGGCCGGTTGCTGCAGCGCCACACCGGGCCGATCTTCCCGCTGATCGAGGACCTGTTCGGGGTGAGCGTCGCCGAGTTGCACCAGGAGATTGCCGCGGTGCTGCTCTCGCCCGAGCAGGCCGACGGCCCCGGGGTCGAGGCGGGCACGGCGGCGTTGCAGATGCGGCGCACCTACCGGACCTCCGAGGGGGACGTCGCCCAGGTGACGATCAACACCCACCTGTCCTCGAAGTTCCGCTACGCGATCACCATGCGCCGGGTGACCGGCCAGGCCGGCTGAGGTGCGGCGACGGTGATCACCCCCGCCCGCCGCGACCCGGCCCGCGCGGCCGAGGCCTACCGGCGCGGCCTGTGGGTGCACACCACACTCGCCGATGCGCTGCGCGTGGCCGCGCACACCTTCCCGGGGCGAACTGCCCTGGTGGACAACGGTGTACGGGTAGACTGCGGCACGCTGCAGGCACGGGCCACCGGGCTGGCGGCCGCTCTGCTGGAGCGCGCGCCGGTGGGCAGTGTGGTGTCGTTCATGCTGCCGAACTGGTACGAAGCCGCCGTCGTCTACCTGGGCGCGACGCTGGCCGGGATGGTGGTGAACCCGATCCTGCCGTCGCTGCGCGACCACGAGCTGCGCTTCATCATCGAAGACGCGGGCGCCGCGCTGATCTTCGTGCCGCACCGGTTCGGCGGCCACGACTACGCGGAGATGCTCGACCGCGTGACCGCGGCGATGAGCGCACCGCCCGAGGTGGTGGTGCTGCGCGGCGAGGCCGGTGCGCACACGCCCTTCGCGGCGCTGTCCGGGCCGGGGCAGGCGCGGCTGCCCGCCCTGGATCCAGACGCCGCGCACCTGGTGCTCTACACCTCGGGCACCACCGGCCGTCCCAAAGGCGTCCTGCACAGCCATAATTCGATCCACGCGCTGATCTGCCAGCTCCGCGACCACTGGAGCATCGACCCGGGCGACTCGTTCCTGGTGCCGTCGCCGATCGCCCACATCGGCGGCTCGATCTACGCGTTCGAATGCCCGCTGCTGCTGGGCACGACGGCGGTGTTGATGGACCGCTGGGATCCCGCGGCGGCGGTGGCGCTGATGGACGCCGAGCGGTGCACCCACATGGCCGGGGCCACGCCGTTTCTGCAGCAGCTGTTGTCGGCCGCCGAGCGCGCCGGCACGCGGCTGCCCGACCTGAAGGTGTTCGTGTGCGGCGGCGCCTCCGTGGCACCGTCGCTGATCCGGCGCGCCGCAGGCTATTTCGATCGGGCGGTGGTCACCCGGGTGTACGGGTGCACGGAAGTGCCCGTCGCGACCGTGGGCGCGCCCCGGCGCGACGACGCCGACCGCGCCGCGGCCACCGACGGCAGGCCCGGCATCGCCGAGGTCGAGCTCGCCGCCCACCCGGCCGCCCCGGCCGGGGAGGGGGAGATCTGCGTACGCGGCCCGCAGATGCTGCTCGGGTACCGCTGCGCCGAGGACGAGGTCGGCTGTTTCGACGACGCCGGGTTCTTCCGCACCGGTGACCTCGGGCGCTGGGTCGACGACCGGTACCTCGTCGTGACCGGGCGCGCCAAGGACGTCATCATCCGCAACGGCGAGAACATCTCGGCCAAGGAGGTCGAGGACCTGCTCGCCGACCACCCCGGGATCGCCGAGATCGCGGTCGTCGGGCTGCCCGACGAGCGCACCGGCGAGCGGGCGTGCGCGGTGATCGTGGCGGCGGGCGCCCGGCGCCCCGACGTCGCGAGCCTGCTGGCGCTGCTGCAGAGCAAGGGCGTGGCGCAATTCAAGGCGCCCGAACAGGTCGTCGTCTGGGACGCCCTGCCGAAGAACGACGCCGGAAAGATCCTCAAGCACCGGATTCGGGCCGCTTTGACGGAGGTCACACAGGATGGGTGAGATGCAGGTCGCGATCGTCACGGGCGCCAGCAGCGGCATCGGCTGGGGCTGCGCCACCAAACTCGCCGACATGGGGATGGCGGTCGTCGGCACCGGCCGCGACGAGACCCGGCTGGCCGCGCTGGCGCAGGCCGTCGGCGACCCCGACCGGGTCGCGACGTTCGCCGTCGACCTGACCCGCGACGACGCGCCGCGGCGCATCGTCGACCTCGCCGTGTCCCGCTGGGGCCGCGTCGACTTCCTGATCAACAACGCCGGCGTCGGCAGCCCGAAGCCGCTGCACGAGACCGACGACGAAACCTTGGACCACTTCCTGGGTCTGATGCTGCGCGCCCCGTTCCGGCTCGCGCGCGACGTGCTGCCCCACATGGCCCCCGGGTCGGCGATCATCAACGTGACGTCGACCTTCGCGGTGATCGGCGGGCTGCGCGGCGGCGCCTACTCGGCGGCCAAGGGCGGGCTGACCGCGCTGACCACCCACATCGCCTGCCAGTACGGGGCCTCCGGCATCCGCTGCAACGCCGTCGCGCCCGGCGTGACGCAGACGCCGATGGTCGAGAAACGCCTGCAGGACGAGCGTTTTCGCAAGATCAACGTGGAGATGACGCCGCACCAACGCCTGGGCAGCGTCGACGACGTCGCCGGCACCGTCGCGTTCCTGTGCTCGCCGGCGGGCAGCTTCATCAACGGGCAGACGATCGTCGTCGACGGCGGCTGGAGTTCCACCAAGTACCTGTCGGAGTTCGCGCTGACATCCCGGTGGATCGGGCGGTGAAGGACCGAGTTCTCACACGGTGAGCAGGACTTTGACCGCGCGCCGCGTGTCCATGGCCCGGTACCCGGCGGCGGCGTCGGCAAGCGGCAGGCTCAGGTCGAAGACCTTGCCCGGGTCGATCTGGCCGTTCCAGATCAGCCTGATCAGCTCCGGCAGGAACCGGCGCACCGGCGCGAGCCCGCCATGCAGGTGCACGGCGGAGAAGAACAGCTCGTCGCCGGGCAGATTGACGTCGTGGGACAGCCCGACGAAGCCGATGTGGCCGCCGGGCCGGGTCGACGAAATTGCCTGCGTCATCGACTGCTGGGTGCCCACCGCCTCGATGACGCTGTGGGCGCCGAGGCCGTTGGTGAGGTCCTTGATCGCGGCGACGCCCTCGGCACCGCGTTCCTCCACGACGTCGGTCGCGCCGAATTCACGGGCCAGCGCCTGGCGATCGCGGTGGCGGCTCATCACGATGATCCGCTCGGCGCCGAGCTGTCGGGCGGCCATCACCCCGAGCAGTCCGACCGCCCCGTCGCCGACGACGGTGACGATCTTGCCGGGGCCGGCGTCGGCGGCGACGGCGGCGAACCAGCCGGTCCCGAGCACGTCGGAGGCGGCCAGCAGGCTGGGGATCAGCGCGTCGGGGGGCATTCCGGGGGTGGCCACCAGGGTGCCGTCGGCCAGGGGGATGCGGGCGTACTGAGCCTGCGTGCCGATGGTCCCCATCAATTCGCCCTGCACGCAGCGGCTCTGGTAGCCGGCCGCGCAGATCTCGCAGGTGTTGTCGGACGAGACGAACGACCCGACCACGAACTGGCCCGGCTTGACGTTGCGGACGTCGCTGCCGACTTCCTCGACGACACCGACGTACTCGTGGCCCATGGGCGCGTCGTGAACCTCGTCCTCGCCGCGGTAAGGCCACAGGTCGGAACCGCAGATACACGTCGCGGACAGCCGGATGACGGCGTCCGTCGGGTGGACGATCTTGGGGTCGTCGCGGTCTTCGACCCGCACGTCGCCCGGGCCATGCATCACCACACCACGCATCGATTGCCTCCCGTCGAGTGATCGTTCGGTCCTGGTTCCGACCCTAGTCGCGAGGCCCGCCGCCCGCCCGGCGCGGTGCGTGGCGCCGGCGGGCGCCCGCGCCGGAAAAGCATCCCGACTCCGCGCGTGTCATCTCCGGAATCATCGCGGCGCGAATCTAAGCTGTCTGCGATCACGAGGAGGGGCAGCGACGTATCGGCATCAACCATGGCGCCGGGCAGCAGGATGGTCGGGGCGCGCTAGCAGAAAGTACTGAGCCGGGCGGGACTTCCGCGCCGGCTCGCGACGCTGGGCGGCCCCGGTGGGTCGCCCCGGTGCGCCGGGTGGGCCGGCTCGCCGTCTGGGACCGGCCCGAGCGGCGCGGCGGGATTCCCGCCCTGGACGGTCTGCGCGCGGTCGCAGTCGCGCTGGTGCTCGTCGGTCACGGCGGTGTCCCCGGCGTGGCCGGCGGGTTCATCGGCGTCGACGTCTTCTTCGTCCTGAGCGGGTTCCTGATCACGTCGCTGTTGCTGGACGAGCTCGGGCGCACGGGGCGAATCGACCTGACCGGCTTCTGGATCCGGCGTGCGCGACGGCTGCTGCCCGCTTTGGTGTTGATGGTGCTCACGGTGGCCGCGGCCCGCGAGCTGCTGCCGTACCAGGCGCTGACCGGGCTGCGCAGCGACGCGATCGCCGCGTTCTGCTGGGTGGCGAACTGGCGGTTCGTGGCGCAGAAGACCGACTACTTCACCCAGGGCGCCCCGCCCTCGCCGCTGCAGCACACCTGGTCCCTGGGCGTGGAGGAGCAGTACTACTTCGTCTGGCCGCTGCTGCTCATCGCCGTGACGCTGCTGCTGGCGGCACGGGCCCGACGGCGCTCGACCCGGGCCACCGTGGGCGGGGTGCGGTTCGCCGCCTTCCTGCTGGCCACGGCCGGTGCGCTCGCCTCGGCGGCGGTCGCCGTCGGCTTCGTCTCCGACGGCACGCGTGACCGGATCTATTTCGGCACCGACACCCGCGCGCAGGCGCTGCTCGTGGGCGCCTCGGCGGCGGCGCTGCTGGTGCGGGACTGGCAGTCGCTGAACCGCGGGTGGTGCCTGATCCGGAGCCGTTGGGGGCGTCGGGTCGCCCGGGTGTTGCCGCTGCTGGGTCTGGCCGCACTGGCGGCCGCGGTCCACTTCGCCACCGGCGCCGCCGCGGAGTTTCGCCACGGCCTGCTGATCGGGGTCGCGCTCGCGGCCGTTCTGGTGGTCGCCCCGGTGGCGCTGGAGCAGCGCGGCGCCGTCGCCCGGGTGCTGGCGCTGCCTCCGCTGGTATGGCTGGGCACCATCTCCTATGGCGTCTACCTGTGGCACTGGCCGATCTTTCTGGCGCTCAACGGCGAACGCACCGGATGGGACGGGCCGCGGCTGTTCGCGGTCCGGTGCGCGGCCACCATCGTGGTCGCGGCCGCGTCGTGGTGGCTGATCGAGCAACCGATCCGGCGGTGGCGCCCGGCGCGGGTGCCGCTGCTGCCGCTCGCCGCGGCGACGGTGGCCAGCGCGGCGGCCGTGACGTTGCTGGTCGTCCCCGTGGCCACCGGACCCGCGCTGCGCGAGGCCGGTCTGCCGCCCGGCGTCTCGGCGGTCGCGGCTGTCTCGCCGTCGCCGCCCGACGCGAGTCGGCCGGCGCCCAGGCCGCGAGATCTCCACCGCCCATTCACCGTTTCGGTGTTCGGCGATTCGATCGGGTGGACCTGGATGCACTTCCTGCCCCCGACACCGGGATTCGCCTTCCTCGACCACACCGTCATCGGCTGCAGCCTCGTGCGCGGCACGCCGTACCGCTACGTCGGCGAAACACTGCAGCAGCGGGCCGAATGCGACGGCTGGCCGATGCGCTGGTCTCGCCAGGTCAGCCAGGACCAGCCCGACGTGGCGCTGCTGATCATCGGCCGCTGGGAGACGGTGGACCGCGTCAACGAGGGACAGTGGACCCACATCGGCGACCCGACGTTCGACTCCTACCTCAACGCCGAATTGCAACGGGCGCTGGACATCGCCGGCTCCACCGGCGCTCGCGTGGTTGTTGCCACCGTGCCCTACAGCCGGGGCGGGGAGAAGCCGGACGGTCGCCTGTATCCGGAGGATCAGCCCGACCGGGTCAACCAGTGGAACACCATGCTGCGCAAGGCGGTGAGCCGGCACCCCGGTGTGCAGATCCTCGATCTGAACGAGAAGCTCTGCCCGGACGGGGTTTACACCGCCAAGGTCGACGGGATCAAGGTGCGCAGCGACGGCGTCCACCTCACCCCCGAAGGGGTGCAATGGCTCACGCCGTGGCTCGAGAAGTCGTTGAAATAGCGACGAATCACCAGGTGCGGCAGCTCAGTTCCATGCTGTCGGTTTCCCGCACACCGAAATTGAAGCTGACGTAGCCGTTGGCGGGGTCGCGCACTCGGTCCAGGTAGGGCTGGGTGTCGGCGGCGCCGGTGTTGTCTGCGACGACCAGCGCACCCGTGGACAGGCGCGGTTCGAGTAGTTCGAGCACCGGCAGGTACAAGTCTCGGTGCGCTCGAGGGTATGCCTCCTCGGCGCGGCGGGTGTTTGACGCGCAGCGGGTGGCGGTGCGAACATGGAGCGGCAAGCACCTCGGTAGGTGAGGCGTCTGCACGGATACAGGCCACTGACCCCGAACGTCGAGAGACGCCCCGGGTCAGGACAGCTCTTCCCGGACCCAAGGGTTGAGCCCAAGTGGCTTCCGGACGAGGAGCGGTCCCAAGCGCGGCGAAGCCGGGCGCAGCGGGTCGCGACCATCGGCTACGTCCTGGATACGCCGTGCAGTGCCGAAGCTCCGGCGAGAGGGGTGCGGTCGGCAGGTTGCGGCCGTCATTCGCGCCTCTCCCGTTCAGGTGGATGCCACGACACCCGCGTGTGTCCCGGCCGTGAGGAGGTGAGGGCGAGATGAGCAGAACCAGTCCAGGCGATAGTCCATATCCGCATTCCGTCTCGTCCCAATCCGCTTCCGGCCCGCTGCGCGCCGGCTGATCGCCGGGTGCGTCTGACGCGCTGCACGCCGTGAGCCGATCGGGCCTCCTCGAGGAGAAGATCATGGCTTTTGTTGAGGTGCTCAACCATTGGTGCGCACGGCACCGCCCGACCGCCCAGGAGCGGGCGAACCGCTACGTGTCGCGGATGCCGATCAGCGTGCTGGCCGCGGCGCAGTCGCCGGACGGTGCGAACACGCGGCGCTGATCGGTCCGCGCCCGCCCCACCCTATCGACGATCGCAGTGGCCCAACGCGTTTCGGGACTGCACTCGCGCAGCTCGCACAGACAGTGAGAAAACGATGACTTCACTTTCCGCCCCCCGGCACGGCCTGCCCGACGTGGCCGGTCAGGCCGTGCTGGATTCCGCGCACATCGGCGACATCGTCGGCGCGTTCGGCCGCATCCGGCACGATGGCGCCGACGACCGCGTCGGCCGCTTGCGCCGCCTGCGCACCCTGATGGTCATCACCGGCCCGGGACTGATCGTCATGGTGGGCGACAACGACGCCGGAGGCGTCGCGACATACGCACAGGCCGGGCAGAACTACGGGATGGCCCTGCTGTGGACGCTGGTCTTCCTGATCCCGGTGCTCTACGTCAACCAGGAGATGGTGCTGCGCCTCGGTGCGGTCACCCGGGTGGGGCACGCGCGGCTGATATTCGAGCGTTTCGGCAAGTTCTGGGGTGCGTTCAGCGTCGGGGATCTGTTGATCCTCAACGCCCTCACGATCGTGACCGAATTCATCGGGGTAGCCCTGGCGCTGGGCTATCTCGGCTGTCCCAAGATCGTCGCGATTCCCGCCGCCGCCGTGCTGTTGTTCGCCGTGGTGGCCGGCGGCTCGTTTCGCCGCTGGGAAGCGCTGATGTTCCTGCTGATCGCGGTGAACGTGCTCGTCGTGCCGCTGGTCCTGCTGGTCCATCCCAGCCTGGCCAGGACGGCCGACGGCCTGGTGCCGCGGTTCCCGGGTGGGCTGGACTCCACCGTGCTGCTGTTGATCATCGCGATCGTGGGAACCACGGTGGCGCCGTGGCAACTGTTCTTCCAGCAGTCCAACGTGGTGGACAAGCGCATCACCGCGCGCTGGATTCCTTACGCGCGGGCCGATCTGGTCATCGGGATCGTCGTGGTCGTCGTCGGCGCCACCGCCCTGATGGCGGTGACCGCGTTCGGGCTGGCCGGCGCCGGCGTGGGCGACTTCACCGATGCGGGCGCGGTCGCCTCGGGTTTGTCCCGCCACCTCGGCGGCACCGTAGGGGCGTTGTTCGCGATCATCCTGCTCGACGCGTCGCTGATCGGGGCGAATGCCATCGGGCTGGCCACCACCTATGCCGTGGGCGACGCGATCGGACGGCGACACTCCCTGCACTGGAAGATCGGTGAGGCGCGGATGTTCTACGGCGGCTACGCGATGCTGCTCGCGGTGTCTGCGGCAGTCGCGTTCAGCCCCGACCACGTGCTGGGCCTGGTGACCCAGGGCGTTCAGGCACTCGCCGGTGTGCTGCTGCCTTCGGCGACGGTGTTCTTGGTCCTGCTGTGCAACGACCGCGCGGTGCTGGGGCCCTGGGTGAACACTGTGCGGCAGAACATCGTCGCGTGGGCCATCGTCTGGTCGCTGGTGTTGCTGTCGCTGGCCCTGACGGCGACGACGTTCTTCCCGGGCTTGTCGACGGCCACCATCGAGGCCGGCCTCGCCGTCGGCGCGGTGATCGGTATCGCGGGCGGAGCCGCCGGGATCGTCGCCGGCCGGCGCTACACCGACCGGCAGGAGGCGGAAGTCATCGTGCGGGCGCTGGGCGGCTGCCTGGACCCCGAGCAGGTCGACCGGCTCGACGACACCCCGCTGCTCTCGCGTGCCGAACGCCGTGCGGTGCGCCTGCAGGACCGATTAGACTGGCAGACACCCGATCTGGCCGGGCTGGCTCGCCCCGCCATGTCGCCGATCCGGCGGATGGGGCTGTTCACCCTGCGTGCCTACCTGGTGGTGGCCGTCGTGTTGGTGGTCGTCAAGATCGCGCAGGCGGGCATCATCGCACCCGCCACGTCACTGTGAGTAACGCTCCAGCACAACGATTTTGTCGCGGGTGTGCAGACGCCGCTGGACGCGCTCACCGATGCGTTCACCACTGCTTATGCCGCGCTGCTGCCGGTCAGGTGGTCCTCGGTGCGGGGCTCGCGAGCGCTCTGGACCTCATCGATATCCCGGAAATGCTGATAAGTCTGATCCCGTAAGGAACGCTGCCAGCCTCCCGAGGGGTCCGCGACGCGGGGGCCGCCGGGATCCTGACTGAAGACCGGGCGTCGTTGCCGGGTTTCTTCAGGGTCAGAAGTCCTCGCCGTGAGGGTCTTACGCACGCTGCGGCGGCGCACAACCATCGATAGCGTGACGTGAGTGACGGCCGACCAACCCCGCACTGACGGTCCCGGGGCCGTGGCGGTGCCCTTCGGCGACGTGACGGCCCTGCCCGACCTGCGCCACGACCGGCAGCGCGCCGGTCCCGTCCGTGGACGACGCCCGGTCTACGTCGACCTGCTGCCGCCGTGCAACGCCAGATGCCCCGCCGGGGAAAACATCCAGGCCTGGTTGGCCCACGCCCGCGCCGGTCAGTACGAGCAGGCGTGGCGCCAGCTGGTCGCCGACAATCCGTTCGCCGCGATCCACGGCCGGGTCTGCTACCACCCCTGCGAGTCAGTCTGTAATCGAACGCATCTGGATGCCGCGGTGTCCATTCACGCGGTCGAGAGATTTCTCGGTGACACCGCCCGTGACCACGGATGGCAGTTCGCGCCGCCGCCACCACCGACGGGTAAACGCGTCCTCGTGGTCGGCGCGGGCCCCAGCGGACTTTCGGCCGCTTATCACTTGGCCCGGATGGGGCATCAGGTCGAGGTTCGCGACGCCGGCGCCGAACCTGGCGGGATGATGCGCTACGGAATCCCCGACTACCGGTTGCCCCGCGATGTGCTGGACGCCGAGGTCCGGCGGGTTGTCGCGCTCGGCGT
>NZ_JBYCLC010000168.1:0-3338 GCF_057473685.1 Mycobacterium sp. TH-M116
TGAGAAGGCTGCGATCGGAAGCATCACGACGGCCGGACACCAGATTTTATGACAGCGCAGCTGGAAAAAACTTGAATCCGAGCTACCAGTCTCATGGCAGTGGCGCTGTGCCGGTCCAGATCGGTGTCAGTGCAGGCCAACGGTCATCGTGAGCCGCGAAACGTTATCCATTTCACGCGGCCGTCCGGCCGAAGCCGCGACGGTTGGACCGGCCCACACTCGGGCATGCTGCGCCCAGTCCTGCGTCGACGGCGCCGCCGACGACCGACGGCGACGACCGCAAATGACGACGCCCCGGCGCCCCTTCGAACCGGCCACCGGCCAACCGGAGGCGGCTCCAATCGAGGACCGTCGTTTCCGCGGGGCGAAAGAAACTGCTCGCCCGGCCCGCTCGTCGAGGGTTGCCCGGACACATACGGTTGGGTGATAGTGCGGAAATGACGACCGCCGATTCCGTGTTCGTCAGCGTCGCTGCGGGCCTTGTCCTCGCCGTCACAACCGCGCCCGTGGGCGTGTCCGGCGCGGTCTTCCTGCTGCCCTTCCAAATGAGCGTTCTGCAGGTTCCCAACCCCGCGGTCACCCCCACCAACCTGCTGTTCAACATCGTCGCCATTCCCGGAGCCTTGGCCCGGTATCGGGCCCGGGCGCCGCTGGGCAGCCCGCTGACCACGCTGCTGCTGGCCGGCACCGTGCCCGGAGTCATCGGAGGGGCCGTCGTGCGGGTCTTCCTCATCCCCGGGCCGGGGTTGTTTCGCCTCGCCGTCGCGGTGTTGCTACTGCCCCTCGGACTCTGGCTTTGCCTGCCCAAACGAACCCAGCGCCAACCCCGGCGCCGGACGCGGGGCGGACCATCACACCGATCCATCACCGCGCTGGCCATGGTCGTCGGCGTCGTCGGCGGAATCTACGGCATCGGCGGAGGGTCACTGCTCAGCCCCATCCTGGTCGGCCGCGGTCTGCCGATCTCGATCGTCGCGCCGGCCGCGCTGACGTCGACCTTCGTCACCTCGGTCGCCGGTGCCCTCACCTATGCGGTCCTGGCCGTCACCAACCCCGGACATGACATCGCCCCCGACTGGGTCATCGGAATCGCCGCCGGCGTCGGCGGACTCATCGGCGGATACCTGGGTGCCCGACTGCAACCATCTGTCCCCGAACCGCTCCTGCGCGCCGTTCTCGGCGTTTCGGCCATCGCGACCGCTGCGCTTTACGTCGTCCGGTGAGCGCGCACCGCACGTCACACGTAGAAAATCATCGAGCCGTCACCGCTGTTGGACAGATAGGCCGGGCGTAGCAGGAACGGCAGCGCCCCGGTATTCATCAGATCGCTGCTGGGCACCGCGGTCGGATAGTAGTCGCTCTGGTAGCGGTAGGCGTAGAGCGGCGTCGTGAGATTGCCTGGTGCATAGACGTAAATCTCTTGCCCTGGTTGGGCATTCACCATCGACGGAAGCGTTCCGTGCACGCCACCGGTGTCGATGATGGAGCCGACCTGAAAAGTCGGGTATTGCGCCGGGCTGCCGTACGGCCCGCCGACCGTCACCAACAGATCGCTGATGGGTGCACCGCTGATGGTGGCCAGCACGGACATCCCCGTCGGGGCCGGGCCGAAGTCGAGATAGGGCGTCGTTCCGTACACCTCGTTGATGAGCACGCCCTGGCGCAGGCTCCCCGGCAGGGCCGTGATCGGGCTGCTGGGGCCCGGGCCGAGCGCGTTGGGCCCGACGCCCAGGACGCCGACGACCCCGTTGGGGGCGAAATAGTCGCTGAACGAAGTGGGGAACGACGACAGGCTCGTCGGCCAGGAGACGATGGGCACGTTGTAGGCGGTGGAGGGGGCGACGACGCCGTTGCCGAAATTCACCGGCCCGTGGAAGGTGAGATAGAAATACCCCAGTCCTCCGCTGTATCCGCTGGTTCCGAATCCGGTGGGGATGCCCAGGTGCTGGATCCCGATGTACTGGAGGGGAAGCACCAGTCCTGTGGAGCCGGTGTCGAGCAGCAACGGCACATTCGGTCCGCCGTTGACCGAGGCATAAACGATGGGTTCGATGGTCTGGTACATCGTCAGGGGGACGGTGACGTTGTGCGGGGCGTCGGCACCGGGAGCGCCGATGGCGCCGTTGTTGCCGAGCAACCAGCCCCCCATGCCGCCGGCCCCGCCGTATGCGGCCGAACCGCCGGTGCCGCCGTTTCCGCCGTTACCGATCAAGCCGGCGGACCCGCCCGGCCCGCCGACGTTTGTTCCGGTGCCGGAGCCGCCGTTTCCGCCGTTGCCCCAAAGGATTCCGCCGGGTCCGCCGGGTTCTCCGGACCCGGCGGCGCCGTTGGTTCCGTCTCCGATAAGCGGGCGATCCAACAGGGTGTTGGTGGGCGCGTTGATCGCGGCCACGACGTTCTGTTCGGCTCGGCCGAGTTCGAGCCACACTGCTGTTACGGAATCAGCAGGATTGGCAAGGGCGCCCGAGGCTTCGGCGACCAGGCCTTCCAGGAACCTCGGCCAGGCCGATATCTGTGCCGCCGCAGCCGATACTCCGCCGTGATAGCCCACCATCGCCGCGACGTCGGCAGCCCACATGGATTCGTATTCGGCTTCGGCGGCCGCGATCGCAGGTGTGTTCTGTCCGAACAGGTTCGAAACCGCCAGACGGAGAAGTTGACTGCGATTGGCCGAAACGCTGAGCGGGTGCACGGTGGCGGCTCGCGCGGACTCGAATGCGCCGACGATCGCCTGCGCCTGGGCCGCGGTGATTTCGGCTTGAGACTGTGCGGCGCTGAGAAGGTACGTGTAACGCTGCGCGGCCGCGAGCATGGCAGCCGCCGCCGGCCCCTGCCAGGCTTGATCGGTCAAGCTCGCGGTGGTCGACGAAAACGCCTGCCCGGCCGAACCCAGTGCATCAGCCAATCCGTCCCACGCCGCCGCCGCGGCCACCATCGGGGCCCCGCCCGCACCGGCGAACATCAGCGCGGAGTTGGTCTCCGGGGGCCAGGTGAGAAAGCTCATGCCGGAGCGTCCTTTCCGCCGAATCCGCTGCTGCCGTGCTGCGCAGCGTACGACGGGAAACGCCACGGATACGCGGTGTTACCGCACCGGCATAGCAAACTCTAAGAATGCGCGGCGCCCGGGCGACTGTACTTCGTGCGCAACGCAATCCAGCGCGGTACCGTCGGCAGGCCGCGCGTCAGTAGAAGGTCATCGACCCGTTGCCGGCGTTCGAGAGATAGACCTCGTGCTCAATGAACGGCAGGGCGCCGGTGTTCATGATGCCCGGATAATAGGTCGGCGCGTATGCGATGGGGCTTGAACTGCTGTCGCCGTTGTAGGTGTACGAGTACAG
>NZ_JBYCLC010000169.1:0-8369 GCF_057473685.1 Mycobacterium sp. TH-M116
GTCACCGCATCGGCTGGTCTCGTTCATCGCGTCGGGTCACCCACCGTCAGCACGCCTGCTGTCGCCGAAGCGCCCCGGAGTCGTCGCCGGCCCCGGCGGCTTCACCATCGGCGACGCGCACGCAGACCGATCGCAGGGCCGCCAGGTACCGGGTCACGGATTCGCGGGCGACCGGGTTGCCGGGAAACAGCACGCTCGCAGCGGTCTCGTCGAACCGGCCCACCATCGTGTTCAGCGGATAGGTGACCCGGCCGTCGCTGTGCGCACCGACATGCAGGCCCCCGAACATCTTCGTCAGCACCGACAGCGGACTCACCTGGGCGTCGAAGAAGTTCACCAGCGAGAACAACGGCCGGGGCCGGATCAGCGACGGCACCAGTTCCACGACCCGTTCGAACGGCACCTGCGCGAGGTCGGCACCCGAATCGAAGGACGCCTGCGCGGCGCGGGCCGCCTCGCCGAAGGACGCCGCCGCGGGAACGGTGATCGGGATCAGCCCGGTGCACCAGCCCTGCGTCATGAAGTCCGCCTCGGTGCGACGGGTGTCTTTAGGTGTCAGGCCGTAATAGGTTTCGCCGCCGGTCAATTCGTGGACCGCCAGGGCGATGCACGCAAACATGCCCCCCACGAACCGGGCGCCCGCCGCGGTGCAGGCGGAGTCGAACCGCTCGGTTTGCTCCCGGTCCAGCAGGGTCACGCCGAGCAGGTCACCGCCGCAGGGCACCGACCACTCCCCCAGCGCCAGCGGGAACGCCGGGAATGTTCCGCCGTTCGCCTCGGCGAAGCCGATCCATGAGACCACCTCCGGCGAGTCCGGGGTCAACGCCGCGGTGTACGCGCGCTGCCGCACGCAGAAGTCGTCATAGCTGCCGGCCGGGGGCAGCACGAGGGGCGGAGCGCCGCCGACGAGCGCGTGGTACGTCGTCTGGAACTCGATGAGCCCCGCCCCGACGAACTGCCCGTCGGCGTGCAGATGGTCGATGCTGGCGTAGAACGTGAAGCCGTCGGCGCGCTGAATGATCCCGAAGCTGAAGCAATCCCACTGCAGCGGGCCGGGTGTGGCCACGATGTGGTCGCGCAGTTGCGGACTCGTCCGCTCGCCGTGCGTGGTCGGCACGAACTCGATGTCGGCGGCGTCGGCGATGGTGTGCCGGACGATGTGGTCGGCGTCGCGGTACTCGAACCAGCTGCGATAGGTGTCATGCCGACGCAGGTGCGCGTTGATCACGTAGGACATCGCGCGGAGATCGCACCGGCCGTCCACGTCGACCGAGGCGATCAGCAGCCTCGAGTGATCCAGTCCCCGGGCGGCCTGATCGGAGAAGCTGCGCAGATGCCGGGTCTGGATGTAGCTGGGCGGCACCGCGCTCACCGGCGCGGCGAGGGCCTTGGCGCGGGCGGCCGGCGAGGGGTGCCAGGAAACCAGCGAACCGGGACCGGGATCCCAGTCAGTGACCGTCGATACGTCGAGTGGTCCTATTCGCACTGCTGCCTCCTGTATCTCGGCGATTGTCCAGCTGTTCGTGGAGATGATCCGCCAGACCGCGCGCGGTGGTGCTGATGTCCTTGGGCGCCAGCCGTATTCCCGTCTCGGCCTGCAGGCGGGTGCGCAGTTCGAGGGCACCCAGCGAGTCCAGCCCGTACTCGGGCAGCGGCCGGTCCGGGTCGACCGCGCGGCGCAGGATCAGGGCGGTCTGCTCGAAGACCAGTTGCCGGAGCCGGGCGGGCCGCTCCTGCGGCGGCAGGTCGTCGAGTTCGGCGCGGAATTCGCTCGTGGCACGGTCCTCGGGTGGCGGTGCGTGCGCCCCCGGCAGCGGCTGGTCCGCGACGCTCGCACCGCCGCGCCCGTGCGCGTCCGCGACGCCGCCGGAGCCGGGCAGGCGGCGCCGTGTCCAGGCCGCCGGCGGCACGTCGAGCAGGCATCCCTGCGGATAGGGCACCGCGAAATCCACCGCCGCGCCCGCGCCGTACAACTCGGCGAACACGCCCCGCAGTCCGTGCGGTGGCCGTCCGCCCCGCCGCATGCTCGCCAACGCGGCCACCGGCGTGCCGGCGGCCGCGGCCGTTTGCTCGACGGCCCGGATCAGCAGCGGGTGCGGGGACAGCTCGACGAAGACGCGGTGCCCGTCATCGAGCGCTGCGCGCACCGCGGCCGAGAACCGCACGGTGTGACGCAGGTTGTCCGCCCAGTAGCGGGCATCGCACGCCGGTTGCTCGCGCGGGTCGAACAGGGTCGCCGAGTAGTAGGGCACCCGGGGGGTCGTCGGGCGCAGCTGCGCCAGTGCCTCGGACAGCTCGTCGAGGACGGCGTCGACGTGCGGGCAATGTGCCACGCCGAGGGCATCGACAGCCACTTCTCGCGCCGTCACCCCACGCCCCTCCCACCCGGTGAGCAGCGTGCGGACCGACTCCGGGGGCCCGGCGATCAGCGCGGTCACCGGCGAGGTCACCGCCGCGACGACGACGTCGTCGATGCCCAGGGCGGTCAGTTCCGAACGCACGCGCAACGCGGGCAGCTCCACCGCCGCCATCGCCACCGGACCGGCAACCGTGGCCATCAGGCGGGAGCTGCGGCAGACCAGCCGCACCCCGTCCTGAAGCGACAGCGCCCCCGCCACCACCGCCGCCGCGGCCTCGCCCAGCGAGTAACCGATCACACCACCCGGGGAGACCCCATAGGACCCGAGTGCGGCGGCCAGCGCCACCTGCATCGCGAACAGGGTCGGCTGCACCCGGGCGATCCCGGCAACCAGTTCGGGCGCGGTCATCGCGGCGGTCACCGAGAACCCCGACTCCTGCGCGATCAGCGGTTCCAGCGTGGCCACGGTCGCGGCGAACACCGGTTCGCTCGTCAGCAGATCGGCCCCCATCGCAACCCACTGCGATCCCGCACCGGAGAACACCCACACCGGGCCGCGGTCGTCGCGCCCCACCGCGGGCCGGTACGTGGTGTCGCCGCCGGCCACCTCCCGCAGGCCGGCGATCAGCTCCTCGACGCCGTCGGCGATCACCGCCGTGCGTACGGCCCGGTGCGTGCGTCGCCGCGCCAGCGTGTAGGCCAGGTCCGACGGCACCACGCAGTGCGCCCGCCCGTGCACCCAGTCCGCGAGCCGGTCCGCGGTCTCGCGCAGCGCGTCGGCCGAGGACGCCGACACCAGGAACGCGGCCGGCCCCGGCGAACCGGATCTGCCGGCGCCGTGGACATCGAGCTCTGCAGGCATGAGGTCGAGCTGCGAACCGCACGGGATCACCGCGTGCCCGACGGCCAGGACCTCCTTCATCAGCCCCAGCACCCCGCCGACGGACCACGGGTGCGCGCCGTCGGCCCGCACGGCGCACGGGTCCGCGTCGTCGCGGACGACGCCGAGGACCCGGTCGCCGTCGGCAAGCGCGTCGGACAACCGTTTGAGCACCAGCGCGGCGCCGCCGTCGCCCGGAGCGAACCCGTCGGCGGCCAGCGCGAGATCGCTTTCTCCCTCGCGCAGGCTGCGGCAGGCCAGGTGGACCGCGCCCGGGCCGGAGGAGCAGTCGGTGTCCACCGTCATCGCCGGGCCGTGCGACCCGATAGCGTCGGCGATCCGCCCGGACGCCGTGCCGTGACCGGTGCGCGGCGATCCGTGTGGCCCCTGCGTGAGGCCCACGAACACCCCGGTCGCCGAGCCGGCCAGCGCCCCTGCGGTCAGCCCGGCGTGATCCACCGCCTCCCAGGAGACCTCCAGCAGCAGACGCTGCCCGGGGTCGAGTGCTGCGGCCTCGCGCTCGCCGATCCCGAAGAAGTCGCAGTCGAAAACGTCCGGATCCCCTCGCTGCCGAGACGATTCGGCGGCCGCGTCGCCGCCAGCCAGCCGCGCCGCCCACAGCAGCTCGGGAGAGTCGATCCCCCCGGGCAGCCGGCAGGCCATGCCGACTACGGCGACCGGGGTCACATGTGGGGGGGCCACGTCCGTCAAGCGTTACCTCTCTCGCCAGCGGTTCACGCCGTGGTGGTCGGTTCCGATCCGGCAGGGCACCTACGGCAGGGGGGGTGGCACCGCCCCGGCATCGAGGCCGAAGTCCGCACGCCGAGTTGAGCGACAGCGTAGCGGCCGCTTCGCCGATGCAGTCCGAAATCGCGGGTTCGCCGCAAAATCGCCCGCGGGTAGGGTGGCGCCTCGTGATCGAGCGGTCCGTTCCGGCGATGCTGCGCGAGTGCGCCACCCTGGCGCCCGACGGCACGGGTTTCACGTTCGTCGATTACGAACGGGACCCGGCCGGTCTCCGCGAAAGCCTCACCTGGTCGCAGACGTATCGGCGGGTTCTCGCTGTGGCGCGGGAACTCCGGATTGTTGCATCACCCGGTGACCGCGCTGTGCTCCTCGCGCCGCAGGGGCTCGATTATGTGGTGGCTTTTCTGGGCGCGTTGGAGGCCGGGGTCATCGCGGTTCCGCTGACCGGCGACCTCGGCGGCGCCGCCGACGAACGGGTCGACTCGGTGCTGCGCGACGCCGCGCCCACCGCAATCCTCACGACATCCTCCGTCGTCGGCGATGTCGTCCGGCGGGTGACGGCGTTGCCGTGCGAGTCCGCCCCGTCGATTATCGAGACCGATTTGCTGAGCAGCGACTCCCCGGTGGCATCCGGTTGCGGGCGCGCCGATTTCCCGGACACGGCCTACCTGCAGTACACATCGGGATCGACCCGTGAGCCGACGGGAGTGATGATTTCCCACGAGAACGTCCTGACGAATTTCGCGCAGCTGATGTCCGGCTACTTCGCTGACAGCGGAGGCGTCGCACCGTTGGACCTCACGCTGGTGTCATGGCTGCCGTTCTATCACGACATGGGTTTGGTGCTCGGAATCTGCGCGCCGATATTGAGCGGATTTCACGCCGTGCTCACGAGTCCGGCGTCGTTCCTGCAGCGACCTCACCGGTGGATGCACTTGCTGGCGAACAATTCTCGGGCATTTTCGGCGGCCCCCAATTTCGCGTTCGAACTGGCCGCGCGCAAATCGTCGGACGACGATATGGCCGGCCTCGATCTCGGCAACGTGCACACCATCCTCAGCGGGAGCGAACGTGTACAACCCGCCACCCTCGAGCGCTTCGCCGAGCGCTTCGCCCGTTTCAACCTGCGCGCCTCGGTCCTCCGACCCTCCTACGGACTCGCTGAAGCCACGGTGTACGTGGCGGCCGGCGATCCCGGTCGACCGGCGTCGATCGCCCACTTCGACTCCGGGCAACTCGCCGCGGGCCGCGCCCGGCGGTGCCCGGACGCGGCGGGCACCGCGCTGGTCGCCTACCCCCTGCGGGCATCACCGCTCGTGCGGATCGTCGATCCCGACACCCGCATCGAGTGTCCGGAGGGCACGGTCGGCGAGATCTGGGTATTCGGCGACAACGTGGCGGCCGGCTACTGGCAGAGGCCGGGGGACACGGAGCGGACCTTCGGAGAAAGAATCTCTGCGCCGTCGCCGGGGACACCCGAGTCGCCCTGGCTCCGAACAGGCGATTCCGGCTTCGTCTCCGGCGGCGAACTGTTCGTGATCGGCCGCATCAAGGACTTGCTGATCATTTACGGGCGCAACCATTCTCCCGACGACATCGAAGCGACCATCCAGGAGATCACCCGGGGCCGCTGCGCGGCGATCGCGGTTCCGGGCGACGGTACCGAAAAGCTGGTAGCCGTCGTCGAACTCGGGGCGCGCGGTAATGCGGACGCGGACCGGCTCCGCCTGGTCGCGCGTGAGGTGACCGCGGCGATCTCGGCCTCGCACGGCGTGGGCGTTTCCGACGTCGTCCTGGTCTCCCCCGGCTCCATCCCGATCACCACGAGCGGCAAGGTCAGGCGAGCGGAATGCGCCCGGCTTTACCACAGCGGCCTGTTCAGCCGCCTGGATGTCTCACCGCGCCGTTCCTCGAGCGCCGCGCGGCCGGCGTTGTAGCCGGGGATGAAGGTGATCCCCGGCCCACCGTGGCAACCCGCACTGCCCAGATACAGCCCGTCGACCGGAAGCGGTTGGCCGACAAAACCTCTCGGTCCCGGTCGGTTGGGGCCGATCTGGTCGGGGTTCAACAGCCCGTGACAGTAGTCGCCGCCCGGCGCCCCGAACATCACGCCCATGTGCCTGGGTGTGAACGTGGTGTGCCGGGTGATGCTGCGCTCGAAGTTCGGTGCGAGCCGGGTGATCTTGTCGATCACACGCTGACCCATCTCGGTCTTGGCCCGTCCGTAATCGGCGCCGCCCTCGATGGGGAACCACAGCGCGAACGCCGAGGCGGCGTGTCTGCCCGGCGGCGCCAGGTCGGGGTCATTCTGCGACGGGATCTGCAACACCACGGTCGGATCGGCCGGAACGATGCCGCGCCGGCAGTCCTCCCACTGCTGCTGCACCTCCTCGGGCGTGCAGAACAGGCCGATCGACGCCTGCATGGCCGGTTCGTTGAGCGACTCGTAGGGCGCGGCGAACACGGGGGCCTCGTCCAGGGCGAAGTGCATCTGCAGGTAACTGCCGCGGTGGTCGGTGCGCGCGTAGCGGGCGCGGATGTCGGCAGGCAGCGCGGCCGGATCGATCAGCTCGCCCACTGTGACGTCGGGCGCGATGCCGGACACCACGATCGGGGCGGCGATGGTGTCGCCCGCCTCGGTGCGCACACCGGTCACCCGCCCGTCGGAGACGACGATCTCGGTGACCTTGGTGCGCAGGCGGACCTCGCCGCCGTGGCTTTCGAGCAGCTCGCGCAGGTGCGCCGTGAGCGCGCCGATGCCGCCGCGCAGCTTCTTCATCTGCATGGTGTCGCCGTCGGGAACGCCCAGGCCGAAGGCCAGCGCCGCGGCGCTACCGGGCGTGGCCGGGCCGCGGTAGAGGGTGTTGACGGCCAGCACGGTCATGGAGCCGCGCAGCGCGGCGTGCTTCTCACGGTCCGGCAGGTAGCGGTCCAGCACGTCGGTCACCGACCCGAACAGCATGTCGTCGATCGCCGAGCGCTCGAACTCGTTGGTGGCGCAGGCGTACATCTCGTCGTAGGTCTTGGGCGCGGCTCCGGCCTCGAACCGGCCCAGCGCCCGTGTCGGCGCCTGGCTCCATGCCATCAGCCCGGCCATGCCGTTGACGGCGTCGGCCCCGTGCACCTCGCCCAGATGGGTGAACAACGTGATCGGGTCGCTGTACTGGATCAGTGGGTCGTCGCCGATCCCGCGCAGCGCGACCGACATGACGTCCAGGTCGATCGTCGGCAGCGTGTCCAGGCCCAGTTCCTCCACCACCACCGACGAGGTCGGGAACTGCACCGACCCGGCGATCTCGAACCGGTATCCGTCGAACAGCTCCACGGTGGAAGCCATCCCGCCGGCGTAGAGCTTGGCGTCCAGGCACACGGTGCGCAGACCCGCCTTTTGCAGCAGGACCGCCGCGGTCAGCCCGTTGTGCCCGGCACCGACGACTATCGCGTCAACCGTCATGTCCAGCTCCAGGAATGGGGAGGCCACGTCCAGCCTCCGGGAATGAGGGGAGGCTGGCATGAACCGAAAGTTTTGTCAATATTGACGAAAGTTGGGTCAGGGGACCCCGGCGCCGGTGATGCCGGCCCGCAGCGACTCCAGCGCCGCATGGCACACCCGCGCGAGTTCGCCGAGCGAGCGATCCTCGCCGAGCATCCAGACCTCCATCGCGCCGAACACCGCGGCCGCGATGCAGCGCGCAGTCACCGCGATGCGCAGCCGGGCGTCCGGGGACTGCCCGCGCGACTCCGCCGCGCAGCTACGTCGCCGCAGCTGCGCCTGCACGGCGTCGCCGAAGTCCGCCTGGACCTCCCGGATGTGGCGGACGATCCGGCTCGGGTCGAGCTCGCCCTCGCGCAGCGACGCGATTTTGGTGACCGCGTCCACGTCGTACGGGAACGAGAAGATGGCCGCCCGCACCGAATCGATGATCGGCTCGTCGGCGGGCCGGGCGTCCAACGCGGCCCGGAACCAGTGCAGGCCGGCGTCGTAATCGGCGAACAGCAAATCGTGCTTGGACGTGAAATGACGATAGAACGTCCGCAGCGACACCCCCGCGTCGGCGGCGATCTGCTCGGCGGAGGTGTCCTCGACCCCTTGGGCAAGGAACCGCACCACCGCGGCCTGGCGCAGCGCCTCCCGGGTGCGCTCGCTGCGCGCGGTCTGCGCGGTCCTGGACATGGGGAGTAACCTACCGCACCTGAGGTTTTGTCAATATTGACAACACTGAAGGGTGCGGCGAAACTGCGCCCATGATCTCGCTTCTCGTGCACGCGGTTGTTGGGCTCTCCGTCATCGGCTGGATCGTCGCGTCGAACTCGACGGTGTTCGCCCGCCCGCCCGGGGGTCGCCTGTTCTCCCCGCTGGAGCTCGTCTACTACGCCGTCGGC
>NZ_JBYCLC010000170.1:0-29547 GCF_057473685.1 Mycobacterium sp. TH-M116
AGGTCCGACAGCATCGGCTTCTTGTCGGTGCGCTGCTCGGGGCCACGGTTGAGCTGGCTGATCGCCACCACCGGCACCTCGAGCTCTTTGGCCAAAAGCTTCAGGTGCCGGGAGAATTCGGACACCTCGATCTGCCGGGACTCGACCTTCTTGCCCGACGTCATCAGCTGCAGGTAGTCCACCACGACCAGCTTGAGGTTGGCCTTCTGGCGCAGCCGGCGCGCCTTGGCGCGGATCTCCATCATGGTCAGGTTGGGCGAGTCGTCGATATACAGCGGCGCCTCACTGATCTCGCTCATCCGCCGCGCCAGCCGCGTCCAGTCGTCGTCGCTCATCCGGCCCGAACGCATGTCGGCCAGTTTGATCTTGGCCTCCGCCGACAGGAGCCGCATCACGATCTCGGACTTGCTCATCTCCAGCGAGAAGATGACGCTGGCCATGCGGTGCTTGATCGAGCACGAGCGCATGAAATCAAGCCCCAGGGTGGAGTTGTGCGTCGGCACCAGGCCGCGGCCGGCCAGATACAGGCGCTCGGCGTTGTCCACCTGCACGCAGCGCACCGGGACGCTGTCCACCCGGCGCACCGACTCGATCTGCAGCACCGGAGCCAACAGCGCCGTCGTCGCCCGCGGCCCGGCGACACGGCGCGCCGAGCCGGCCGGCGCGATCGCGTCCCACCCACACCGCAACTGGGCTGAGGTCCGCACACCGCGAGTCGTCGGCCACTGGTGCGCGGCGTCGGCGACGATGACCGTGCCGTCGGAGAATTCGATCTCGTAGCACGGGTGGCCCAGCAGGATCTCCGTCGCGGCCACCACCCGCGTCGGTGACCCGTCGGCATCCAGCAGCTGATCCCCGACCGCGACGTCACCCATGGTCGTCCAGCCCGCCGGCGTCGCCAGCGGCGTGTCGAGGGCGAGCGCCTTGCCCACTCCAGGCCTGGCCGCCACGATGATCATCTGCCCCGGATGCAGGCCGTTGGTCACCTCGTCGAGTTCGGTGAACCCGGTCGGTACGCCGCGCGCGATACCGCCGTTGGAGGCAATGGCGTCGATCTCGTCCATCGTGGGCTGCAGCAGGTCTTCGAGCGCGACGAAGTCCTCCGACATCCGGCGCTCGGCGACGTCGTAGATCTCGGCCTGCGCCCGGTCGACGATCTCGGCGACGTCGGCGCCCTCGGCGCCGGCGTAGCCGTACTGCACCACCCGCGTCCCGGCCTCCACCAGCCGCCGCAGCAGCGCCTTCTCGGCCACGATTCCTGCGTAGTAGCCGGCGTTGGCTGCGGTGGGCACCGTCGAGATCAGCGTGTGCAGATACGGCGCCCCACCGATGCGCCGCAGCAGGCCGCGGCGGTCCAGCTCCGCGGCCACCGTCACCGCGTCGGCCGGTTCCCCGCGCCCGTAGAGGTCGAGAATCGCGTCGTAGACGTTCTGGTGGGCGGGGCGGTAGAAGTCGCCGGGCCGCAGCCGCTCCAGCACGTCGGCGATCGCGTCCTTGCTCAGCAGCATCCCGCCCAACACCGACTGTTCGGCAGCCAGGTCCTGCGGGGGCTGACGACCGAAGTCCTCACTCGGCGGCGCGGACTCCGTGCCGGGCGCCAGGTCGTCGACGACCGCCATCGGGTGCATCCTCCTCTGACTCAAGTGCCCGAACGTATATTCGATAACCGGTATTCAGACCATAAGCCAGGGCACCGACACCTCCCGACCCGCAGCACCCGCAGCACCTCGTGCCGGGAGAACGGTAGACGTTGCTGGCGCGGACTGAAAGAGGCCGTTGTTCATAAGGCTGTGCATGGTCTGTGCATATCCGTCGACACCTGTGTTGACCGGGGTGTGGAAAACCTGTGGATCACATCGGCGTGCTACGGCATCTCCGCAGATACGGGCCATACAACGCCATGCATGTGGTGTGGACAAGAATCCCATCGGCGTGTCGGGCCGGGTTACCGCCCCGGGCGTGTTGCCTTGCGGCCAGGTTTTCGCCTCATTACGAGGGGGTTACGGACCGCGCGCGGACATTACCCGGAAATAGTTCGCTGGAGCGATCTGCACGAGCGCACCCACGGCCGAACGTGGAGTCCGCAGAGCACAAATGCCTGCGCCAGCGGCCGGGCACGGCCGCTAGTGGTCTTGCCCGTTAATTCGCCGGGCCCGTGCGCTGGGGTGCCGAGACTGCGGTGGCGGCGCCGTCGAGGCGCAAAAGGGAGCGCTGAACGCAGTCTCGACGCCGCCAGCGCAGACTCGCCACCAGCGGCGTCTGGTAACAACCCCCGACGAACGTACGAACGAGACCACTCGCGCAGGCAAGCAGGCAGGTGGGTGGAGCTAGCCCTGCGCGACGACCTCGAGTGCGACGTCGACGTCGACCTCGGGATGCAGGTGCACCGACACCCGGTGGGTGCCGAGTGCCTTGATGTGCGCTTTGGGCAGCCGGACGATCCGGCGGTCCAGGTTGGGCCCGCCGGCCTTCTTGATGGCAGCGACCACGTCGCCGGCGGTCACCGAACCGAACAGCTTGCCGGAATCGGCCGCGGTCTTCACCGGCAGCGAGACGGAGCCCAGCGCGGCGAGCGCGGACTTGAGCTCGGTGGCGTGGTCGCGGTCGCGCACCACCTTGGTCTCGCGGGCGCGGCGGATCTCGTCGGCCTGCTTCTGGGCGCCGCGCGAGGCGACGATCGCCAGGCCGCGCGGAAGCAGGAAGTTGCGGCCGTACCCGTCCTTGACCTCGACCGTGTCGCCGACGGTCCCCAGGTGGTCAACGTCAGCCGTCAGAATCAGCTTCATCGTCTTCGTACTTTCGGTTGAGCGTCCGGCGCTTATCGCGCCGTGGAGGTGAAGGGCAGCAGCGCGACCTCCCGGGCATTCTTCACCGCGATCGCGATGTCGCGCTGGTGCTGCACGCAGTTCCCGGTGACCCGGCGCGCCCGGATCTTGCCGCGCTCACTGATGTAGGTGCGCAGCAGCGTGGTGTCCTTGTAGTCGATCTGCTGGCCCTTCTTCGAGCAGAAGACGCACTTGCGTGCCTTGACCGGCTTCTCCGGAGCCGGGCGCCGCTTGTTGGACTTGGCCATGTGTGTTGCTCTTTCCGTTCTCGTGGGTGAAGTTCACGTGTTCTAGAAGGGCGGTTCGTCGTCGCCGCCGCCGAAGGAGCCCGACGCCGGGGCGCTGCCCCACGGGTCGTCGGCCGGTGCGCCGCCCGCTTGCGGGGCAGCCTGGCGCGATCCGCCGCCGCCACCACTACTACCGGCACCACCGGCACCGAAGCCGCCGCCCCCACCGCCACCACCACTGCGGCTGGCCTTGTTGACCTTGGCGGTGGCGTAGCGCAGCGACGGCCCGATCTCGTCGACCTCGACCTCGACCACGGTGCGCTTCTCGCCTTCTCGGGTCTCGAAGGACCGCTGCTTGAGCCGTCCGGTGACGATCACGCGGGCCCCGCGGGTCAGGCTCTCGGCGACGTTCTCGGCGGCCTCCCGCCAGACGTTGCACCGCAGGAACAGCGCCTCGCCGTCCTTCCACTCCCCGCTCTGGCGGTCATAGATCCTGGGTGTCGACGCCACGGTGAAATTCGCGACGGCGGCGCCTGAGGGCGTGAACCGCAACTCGGGATCAGCGGTCAGGTTTCCGACGACGGTGATAGTGGTGTCACCAGCCACAATTTCCTCCTGGGTCCGCTGCTGCGACGGTCGGTGTCATCAGCATGTTCTCGCGAAGCCTACGCAGCGACACCGACGGCGAACAGTCAGCGTTTGTCGGGTCAGTGCTTGTCGGTGCGCATCACCTTGGTGCGCAGCACCGATTCGTTGAGGCTCAGCTGGCGGTCGAGTTCGGACACCGTGGCCGGCGCGGCCTTGACGTCGATGACGGCGTAGATGCCCTCGGCGTGCTTGGCGATCTCGTAGGCGAGCCGGCGTCGGCCCCAGATGTCGACCTTGTCGACAGTGCCCCCGTCCTTGCGGACGACGTTGAGGAACGTCTCCAGCGACGGGGCCACGGTGCGTTCGTCGAGCGTGGGGTCAAGAATGACCATGATTTCGTAGGGACGCATGGAAACCTCACCACCTCCTCTGGTCTGTACGGCCACGGTCGTTCCGCGGCAGGAGAGTCGCCTGCGTCGGCAACCGCCCCAGGGTACCGGACGGTGGGCGGCCCCGGGAAATCCGGACGACCCGGCCGCGTTCACTCCCTGACGCGCACGTACTCCACGGCCCTGGCGATCGTGGCCTCGTCGGCCTTGGCGAGCGAACCGGAGTCGAACGGCGGCTGCGGGTCGTATTCGATGAGCAGTTGCACGGCCTGCGCAGCCTCGCGGTCGACAAGCAGTTCGACCAGCCGCAGGGCCATGTCGATACCGCTGGACACCCCCGCGGCGGTGATGATCCGCTGCGGCAGGTGCTCGACGACGCGTTCGGCCACATAGTTTCCGCCCAACCCGTTGAGCACGTCGGCCGCGCCCCAATGGGTCGCCGCGGTCAGCCCGTCGAGCAGGCCCGCGGCCGCCAGCAGCAACGCGCCCGTGCACACCGATGTCGTCAACGTGGTGGTCTGGTGCACCGACTGCAGCCAGCCGCGCACCGTCTCGTCGTGGACGAGCCGGCGGGTTCCCACGCCACCGGGGAACACAACCACATCGGGCGCCGCGACCTCGTCGAAGGTTGCGTCACAGGTGAGGCCCAGCATCCCGTTTTCCGTCCGCACCTCCCCGCGGCGGTGCCCGACGAACACGATGTCGATCGACGGGACGCGCTGCAGCACCTCGTAGGGCCCCACCGCGTCGAGCGCGGTGAACCGGGGAAACAACGGGATTGCCACCTGCGTCATGCGTGCGCCCGGATGGTCGCCGCTTCGGTGTCGATATCCGCCGGCACCGACGACCGTGGCAGCCCGGCCGGGCGCAACCACTGCGGAAGCCAGCCGGGCGGGGCGTCGGGAGCCCGGTCGAACGACCCGCCCCCGGGGTCGTCCAGGCACCCGCCCATGCGCACCAGATCCTCGTCAGGCCGGTAGATCTGCCGGACCACCAGCGCGCACAACGCGAGCACCGCGACGTCGCGCAGCAGCACCGTCGTGGTGAACACCTGCTGTGGCAACGACCGGTTCGGCTCGGAGTACAGGTAATACATCCGCGGCACCCAGACCAGCGCGTCGATGGTCATCCACGCCAGCAGGATCCGGCGGTGCGGCAACGCCAACACAGCCAGCGGCACCAGCCACAGCGAGAACTGCGGGCTCCACACCTTGTTGGTCAGCAGGAACACCGCCACCACCAAGAACGCCGGCTGCGCCACCCGAGGCCGCCGCGGCGCGGTGAGCACGACGTAAGCGATTGCCGCACAACACAAAGCGAACGACAGCGCGACGACGGTGTTCAGCACCGTGGGTGGCTGCCAGAAACCCAGGTGGGAATCGAAACCACGCCACCCGGTGAACGACTTCACCACGGTGTACAGCGAATCTATGTCGTCGCCGCGGCGGGTGTTGAGCCGGAAGAACTCCGACCAGCCGCGCGGGAACAGCACCAGCACCGGCAGATTCACCAGTAGCCACGTCGCTGCGGCTGTCGCGGTGGTGCGAGTCCACGCGCCGAGGCGCCCGGTCCGGATTCCCAGCGCCAGCATCGGGCCCAGCAACATCAGCGGATACAGCTTGGCCGCAGCGCCCAGCCCGATCAGGACCCCGGCGAGCACCGGTCGTCGCCGCGCCCAGGCCAGCAACCCGGCCATCGCCAAACCCGTTGCCAGGGCGTCGAAATTGGTGAAGACCTGGAAGACGACCAGCGGCGAGGCAGCCACCAGGGCCGCGTCCCAAATCCGGCGCCCGGCCAGGCCCGCGGTCGCCCAGACCGTCGCCAGCCAGGCCAGCGCCAGGCCGAAGGCCGCGACATCGAAGAACATCACCACCTCGGCGACCACCGGCAACGGCCCCAGCTTGCTGAGCGCGGTGTAGGTCTTGGCCAGCGCCATCGACCCGTACTGATAGAGCCCGGTCAGCACCGGATACTCCATGTACCGCACCGCGGGGCGACCGTCGTACTGCAGTTGCGGCGTGCCGTCGGCGTCGGTCTCGACCCAACTCGACTTGTAGGGGAACTTGCCCTGGTTCAACAACTCCGCGCCGTAGAGCGGCACCGTGTCGGAATAGCACAGCTCGTAGTAGGCGCGCTGGTTGTCCCAGTTGGCCACCCGCTGATCCCCCGTCCCGGTGCCGTGGCTCTGCAGGCATGCCGCCTTGGTCGAATAGCCGAGCCCCAGAAACACCAGTGCGATGACGAACATCACCCGCAGCGGGGTCATCAGTCGGCTGCGCCCGATCAGCGCGTGCCGGCCCACCGGACCGCCGGCGACATCGGCGAAGGCGGCACCCAGAAAGTCGGTGCGGCTGGGGCAATCGCGGGCGTCGAGGCTACGCCGGTCGGCGGCCAGCGGTCCCGGCGAAATGGTGACGCTCTGCTCCGCGGCGCCGGTCACGGTGGCGGAGCTTGCGGGCCGCCGGGCGGCATGCCCCCCGGCGCGTTGTCGGGCGGCGGGGGCCCGATGGTGACCGTGGTGGGCGGTCCGATCGGGATGGTGATGCCCGGCGCGATCTCCACGGTGGGCTGGATGACCGTCTCCGAGGGCGGCGGGGGCGCCTCCGGGGGCGGTGGCGGTGGTGCCGGCACACCCGCGTAGCCGCCGATCTCGGTCGGCTTGGGGAACGACTGGTTCGGGGTGCCCTTGAGCGCGCCGTCCATGGTCGCTTTCCAGATGTCCGCCGGCAGGCCCGACCCGTACACCGGCGCGCCCGAGGCGGTCACCAGTGGCTGGTCGCCCTTCGCGGTGCCGATCCAGACTGCCGTCGACAGCGATGGCGTGTAGCCCACCATCCAGGCGTCCTTGTCGGCCTTGGTGTCACCCAGTTGCGTGGTGCCCGTCTTCGCTGCCGACGGCCGCCCGCCCGCCAGGGTGTGGCCGCGCGAGTAGCCGGCGATCGGTTCCATCGCGGCGGTCACGTTGTCGGCGACAGCCTTGTCGATGCGCTTCTCGCCGCTGTTGTCGGAGTTGGCGGCGTCGAAGAGGACCTGGCCGTCGGCGTTGACCACCTTCTGCACGAAATGTGGCCGGTGGTAGACGCCGGCGTCGGCCAGGGTCGCATACGCCGACGCCATGTCGATCGGCCGGGTTTCGTACTGGCCGAGCACGATCCCGTTGTTGGGCGGTCCGCCTTTGCCGTCCTCGGACAGCGTGTGTTCGACACCGGGGAAGCTCTTCGCGACCCCGGCCTGGTAGGCGGCCTCGGCGACGGCCTGCGGCCCGCCCTTGAGTTTGAGCATGAGCCGGTAGTAAGAGGTGTTCAGCGACTGCTTGAGCGCCTGGGCGATGTTGCAGGTCCCGCAGTTCTCGCCACCGACGTTGGTGATCTTGATGCCGTCGACCGTCAGCGGGGAGCTGTCCACCTGATAGCCCAGGCCGATGCCCTGCTCCAGCGCGGCGATCAGGCAGAAGACCTTGAACGACGAACCCGTCTGCAATCCGGCCTGGGCGAAGTCGAAACCGTTGGCGTCGGGGCCGCCGTAGTAGGCGCGGATCGCGCCGTCGTGCGGGTCGATCGACACCACGGCGGCCCGCATCTCGGGGTCCTGTCCCTTGAGGTACTTGGCCACCGCCTTCTCCGCGGCCTGCTGGGCCTTCGGTTCGATGGTGGTGGTGATCTGCAGCCCCTGGGTGTTCAGGGTCTGCTCGTCGATGTTGAACAGCTCCATCAGCTCTTTGGTCACTTGGCGCTCGATCAGCCCGTTGGGGCCGGTCGTCTGGTTCTCCGCGCGGGCCTGATCGGGCGGCACCGTCGTGGGAAAGACCTGCGCGGCGCGATCGCCCGGCGACAGCGCGTTGGTCTCCACCATGCCGTCGAGCACCCAGTTCCAGCGGGCCTTCGCCCCCTTGGGGTCGACGGCGGGGTCCAGCGTGGACGGCCGCCGGATCAGCGCGGCCAGCAGCGCTCCCTCGGAGACGGTGAGCTGCTCGACGGGCTTGTCGAAATACGCATCGGCAGCCGCCGAGATCCCGTAGGCACCCCGGCCGAAGTAGATGATGTTCAGGTAGGCCTGCAGGACGTCGTCCTTGGACCACTGCCCCGACATCTTCGTGGCGATGACCAGTTCCTTGGCCTTGCGCACCAGGCCGCTGACCCCGTGCTGGGCCGAACCGACCAGCGCGTTCTTGACGTACTGCTGGGTGATCGTCGATCCGCCCTGCAGACCGCCGCTGCCGAACAGGTCGTGGTGGACCGCCCGCACGAAGGCGGTGAAGTCGAACCCGGGGTTGGAGTAGAAGTTGCGGTCCTCGGCGGCGATCACCGCCTGGCGCACGTGCACCGGCACCTGGTTGATGTTGACGTCAACCCGATTGCCTTCCGGGGGAACGATTCTGGCGATCTCCGAACCGTCGCTGGCCAATATGGTCGACACCTGGTTGGTCCGGATGTCACCCGGTCTGGGGATGTCGACGATGACGTACGCCATGGCAAACGTCACGAGCGGCAACAGCACCAGTACCGCGGCGGCGAGGTAAGCGGCCCGCCGCACCCAGCGCCAATTGACCCGCTCCGTCCAGCGCGAGCCGCGCCCCGGCCCGGAGGGGCGCTCCCCGGGTCCACCCGGTGAGTCCCGACGCGGCGATGGTGGGGGTCCGGACGCGGAGTGCCGCCCGGACGATGGGCGGCGCGACCGCCCGTCGAGCGCGGCCTTGACTTCCTCGATGGGATCTCGCTGCAGCGGCGCCGACGGCGAGTTGTCCAGCGCGGCCTTGACTTCCGCGATGGGGTCCGGCCGCCGCGGGGACCGATCGTCGGTGACGGGCGGCAGTATCGTCGTCAGCCGGTCGTCGGGAGGAACCCGACGCCGCCGGTCGGGCCCCGGACGGTCGGAGCCCTCGGGGTGGTCGGTGCTCAGGTACTCGCCGAAACGCTCAGTCCCCGACCCGTCCGCGTCGGTGGGCGACTGCTCGTTACGGCCTTCTTTATTCAATGGCGGTGCGGGCGTCGTTGCGTGCCCTACGCGTTCCGCGGGTGCCTTTCGGTGGCCGCGTCGCGCCGAGCACGTACGACTTGACAAGGTGATTCCAGCTACAGGTGCGGCATACCTCGACCACGTGGACCTTGAACTCGTCGAAGCGGGTCGCCAGCAAGACCAGCTCCTCGGCCGTGCGGGCCGACCCCGACACTGCGCCCAGATGCTCGCCGAACACCCATGACACCAGCGTGAGCTGCTCCTTGCGGCAGATCGGGCACATCACCTGGCTCGGTTTCCCATGAAACTTCGCGGCGCGCAACAGGTACGGGTTCGCGTCACAGACCTCGGAGACCCCCGTGCGGCCCGAGTAGACCTCGGCCAGCAGGGAACGGCGCCGAAGCGCGTAGTCCACCACCTGTCGCTGCAGTCGCACGCCCACCAGAGTACGTCGCCATCGGCCCCACTGATACGCGGCAAGCTGTCCTGCGGCGCGTTCGTCGGCCCGCGTCCGGCGCGTTGGATGGCAGTCGGTAGAGGGCCCGAGCGCCTACGCCGGCGACCGAGCCTCACCGCCTACGGCGTGAACACCGGTCAAATGTCACCCCAATCGCAGGTGGTGCCGGGGCTAATGGGCGATGTTGTGGTGAATATATCGACGCGATAGGATCACGCGAGGCGTCGCGCCGTCGTAACCGAACATGCAGAGGAGGTGATGGGATGCTGGAGCTCGCCATTCTGGGCCTCCTGATCGAATCGCCGATGCATGGCTACGAATTGCGTAAACGGCTGACCGGCCTCCTCGGTGCGTTCCGGGCTTTCTCGTACGGTTCGCTCTACCCGGCGTTACGGCGCATGCAAGCCGACGGGTTGATCGCCGAGGATGCCGCCCCGACCGGCACCCCGGTGCGGCGGGCTCGCCGGGTCTACCGACTCACCGACGAGGGTCGCCGACGCTTCGGGGAGCTGGTGGCCGACACCGGCCCGCACAACTACACCGACGACGGCTTCGGGGTTCACCTGGCGTTCTTCAATCGCACTCCGGCAGAGGCCCGGATGCGGATCCTGGAAGGCCGCCGCCGTCAGGTGGAGGAACGTCGCGAAGGCCTGCGCGAAGCCGTGGCACGGGCCGGCAGCTCGTTCGACCGCTATACCCGGCAGCTTCACCAACTCGGACTCGAGTCCAGCGAACGTGAGGTCAAGTGGCTCAACGAGCTCATCGCCGCCGAGCGGGCAGCGCCTGGTCTGTCCGAACACACGTAGTCCCTGCACGAAACACACGACAGCCGAGAGACCCGAGGCTCAAACAGTTATGAGGTTAGGAGAACGCTCTATGACCGAGCACAACCCGTCTGGGGCGCAGACAGAGGTGCGAGTCGCCATCGTCGGCGTCGGAAACTGCGCGTCGTCGCTGGTCCAGGGCGTCGAGTACTACCAGAACGCCGATGAGACGTCGACGGTTCCCGGCCTCATGCACGTCCGGTTCGGCCCGTATCACGTGCGCGACGTGAAGTTCGTCGCCGCGTTCGACGTGGACGCCAAGAAGGTCGGCTTCGACGTCTCGGAGGCGATCTTCGCCTCCGAGAACAACACGATCAAGATCGCCGACGTGCCTCCCACCAATGTGGTGGTGCAGCGCGGCCCCACCCTCGACGGCATCGGCAAGTACTACGCCGACACCATCGAGCTGTCGGACGTCGAGCCCGTCGACGTCGTGCAGGTGCTCAAGGACGCCGACGTCGACGTCCTGGTGTCCTACCTGCCGGTGGGCTCGGAAGAGGCCGACAAGTTCTACGCCCAGTGCTGCATCGACGCCGGCGTGGCGTTCGTGAACGCGCTGCCGGTGTTCATCGCTTCGGACCCGGTGTGGGCGAAGAAGTTCGCCGACGCCGGGGTGCCGATCGTGGGTGATGACATCAAGAGCCAGGTCGGTGCGACGATCACCCACCGGGTCATGGCCAAGCTGTTCGAGGACCGCGGTGTGCAATTGGACCGCACCATGCAGCTCAACGTGGGCGGCAACATGGACTTCCTCAACATGCTCGAGCGCGAGCGGCTGGAGTCCAAGAAGATCTCCAAGACCCAGGCCGTGACCTCCAACCTGCACCGGGAGTTCAACACCAAGGACGTCCACATCGGCCCGTCCGACCACGTCGGCTGGCTGGACGACCGCAAGTGGGCCTACGTCCGGCTGGAGGGCCGTGCCTTCGGCGATGTGCCGCTGAACCTCGAATACAAGCTCGAGGTGTGGGACTCGCCGAACTCCGCGGGTGTGATCATCGACGCGGTGCGGGCGGCCAAGATCGCCAAGGACCGCGGCATCGGCGGCCCGGTGGTCCCCGCATCGGCCTATCTGATGAAGAGCCCGCCGAAACAGCTGCCCGACGACGTGGCGCGCACCCAACTCGAAGAGTTCATCATCGGCGGCTGACCTCTTCGGACCGCGAGCGTAAAGTCACGGCGATTTTCACGACCGAGATTCGCCATGGCGTTACGCTCGCGGCGGTTGGCGCTGTACACCGTGCTGTGCGGTTCCCCTGGCCGGCGGGGTTAGTGTCAGACCGTGACCGAGATGTCCGAGGACGAACTGACCGGGCTGTCCGAGTTCTCCCTGCTGTCCGAGAACGCCGAACAGGCCGGCGTGGCCGGCCCACCGCTCGAAGTGGAGCGGGTCTACTCGGGCGTCGGCCACGACAGCGTCAGCGCGCTGCGCTGGGGACGCACTCCCCCGCGGACCGTGTTCCTGCACGGCGGCGGGCAGAACGCCCACACCTGGGACACCGTGATCGTCGGCCTCGGCGAGCCCGCACTGGCCGTCGACCTGCCCGGTCACGGCCATTCCGCCTGGCGTGAGGACGGCGACTATTCGCCCCACAACAACGCAAAGAGCCTGCTGCCGATGCTGCGCGAGCACGCACCGGCGGCCGAACTCGTGGTCGGCATGTCACTGGGCGGGTTGACCGCGGTGCGGCTGGCGACGGTGGCTCCGGACCTGGTGAACGAACTCGTGCTGATCGACGTCACTCCGTCGGCGCTGCAACGTCATTCCGAGATGACCAAGGAGCAGCAGGGCACGGTGGCCCTGATGCACGGCGAACGGGAATTCCCCAGCTTCCAGGCCATGCTGGACCTGGCCGTCGCAGCCGCGCCGCACCGCGAGGTGAAGGCGTTGCGCCGCGGCGTGTTCCACAACTCGCGCCGGCTGGACAACGGCAACTGGACGTGGCGTTACGACGCCATCCGGGTGTTTCCCGACTTCGCCGGCCTGTGGGACGACGTCACCGCGCTGGAAGCACCCGTGACGCTGATTCGCGGCGGATCGTCGGGCTTCGTCAGCGACCAGGACGCGGCCGAACTCGGCAGGCGCGCGCGGCATTTCCGTGGCGCACACGTCGTCGCGGACTCCGGGCACTCGGTGCAGAGCGACCAGCCGCGCACGCTGATCGACCTGCTGCACGCGGTGCGGGGTACCCGCTGAGCCTACGGTGGATCCTATGAATCCCACTTTCCCGGTTCGCATCGGCGTGCAGCTGCAGCCCCAGCACGCCCCCCACTACGGCCAGATCCGTGACGCCGTCCGCCGCTGCGAGGACATCGGTGTCGACGTCGCGTTCAACTGGGACCACTTCTTCCCCTTGTTCGGCGATCCCGACGGGGCCCACTTCGAATGCTGGACGATGCTGGGGGCTTGGGCCGAGCAGACGTCGCGGATCCAGATCGGTGCGCTGGTGACCTGCAACTCCTACCGCAACCCCGAACTGCTGGCCGACATGGCCCGCACGGTCGACCACATCAGCGACGGCCGCCTCATCCTGGGCATCGGCTCAGGCTGGAAGCGAAAAGACTACGACGAGTACGGCTACGAATTCGGCACAGCCGGCAGCCGCCTCGACGACTTGGCGGACGCGCTGCCGCGAATCAAAGACCGGCTGGCCAAATTGAATCCGCGACCGAGCCGCGACATCCCGATCCTGATCGGCGGCGGCGGCGAGCGCAAGACGTTGCGGCTGGTCGCCCAGCACGCCGAGATCTGGCACAGTTTCACCGCCGCCGACGATTTCGCGGCGAAGTCCGACGTGCTAGCCCGGCACTGCGCCGACGTCGGCCGTGACCCGTCCGGGATCGAACGCTCGGCCGCCGTCAACGGCGGCGGCGGGCTCGTCGCCGACGCCGAGGCGCTGGTCGGACAGGGTGTCACGATGCTGACCGTCGGCTGCGACGGTCCGGACTACGACCTGAGCGCCGCCCAAGAGCTGTGCACGTGGCGCGATAGCCGGGGATAGGGACGGGATCGGGTTGTCGCCCAGCTCAGGTAGGAGCTGGGCGACGGGCACGCTGTGCAGCGGCGGCCGCACGGCGATCTCCGTCGGCCCGGGCGCCCCACCCACCGCGTGCATCAACCGTTGCACGTGAGTGATCTTCGATGGTCGCGCAACTTGCACCCCATCTCGGGGTTGTTCCCCGGCCAGGTGGCCGGTTCCCTTCCGCGCGTCACAGCCACCTGCCCCGTCAAGGGAGTCCTTCACCCGATCGCCGCCCTGGGAGCCGAGGGCATGACCATGGTCGTCGTCACCCACGAGATGGGCTTTGCCCGCTCCGCCTCCGACACTGTCGTTTTCGTGGATCACGGCACACCGGTGGAATCGCGTCCGTGCGCGCGGATATTTCAAGCCGCCCAGACCGAGCGCCTGCAGCGCTTCCTCGACCACGTTCTTTGGCGATCTTTGGCGATCTTTGGCGATCTTTGGCGATCTGAAAATAGTCGTTGTCAGCTGTCTCGTCGGCACGCCCCATCGGGTTACACTGGGCGGATTATGGCGGAAAGCGAGTCGACCGCGGCCGAGGTCACGGAGCTGGCGGAAGGTCTGCATCGCGCTCTGTCCAAACTTTTCTCGATCCTGCGCCGCGGCGACCCCAACACCGACACGACCGGTGATCTCACGCTGGCGCAGTTGTCGATCCTGGTGACGCTGCTGGACCGGGGTCCCATCCGCATGACCGACCTGGCCACGCACGAACGGGTCCGGACCCCCACCACGACGGTCGCGATCCGACGGCTGGAGAAGATCGGGCTGGTCGCGCGTTCTCGCGACCCATCGGACCTGCGGGCCGTACTCGTCGACATCACCCAGCGTGGACGGACGGTTCTCAGCGAGTCGCTGGCCAACCGTCGCGCTGCCCTGGCCGCGATGCTCACCCAGCTGCCCGGATCGGACCTGAACACTCTCATGCGGGCACTGGCGCCGCTGGAGCGGCTGGCCTCCGGCGAGCCGGCGGCGAGCGCCGCAGGAGAGTCACCCGCACGCACACATGCGTGAAAAGCCCTGCTTTTCAACAATTCTCGGGCATCGCCTAGGCTCGAGAACATGCCCACTGCACTCATCACCGGCGCCGGCGGTGGAATCGGCTCGGCGATCGCCGCTGCGCTCGCCTCGACACACACCCTGCTGTTGGCCGGTCGGCCCTCCGACCGGCTCAAGGCCGTCGCCGAACGGCTCGACGCCACGACGTTGCCGCTCGACCTGACCGATCCCGACAGCATCGCATCCAGCCGCGAATCGCTCGACGAACTCGACGTGTTGATCCACAACGCCGGCGTATCCATTCCCGGCCACGTCGCCGATTCCGCCGTCGAGGAGTGGCGCGCCACCTTCGAGGTGAATGTCTTTGGCGCGGTAGCGCTTACCTTGACGGTGTTGCCGGCACTGCGACGCGCCCGCGGGCAGGTGGTGTTCATCAATTCCGGCGCGGGGAAACGGGTTTCGCCGGGCATGGCCTCCTATGCGGCCAGCAAGTTCGCGCTGCGGGCATTCGCCGACTCCCTGCGGGAGGACGAGCCTGATCTCCGGGTGACCACGATCTTTCCCGGCCGCACCGACACCGAGATGCAGCGCGAAATCGTCGCGTTCGAGCACGGCGAGTACGACACCGCCCATTTGCTGCGGCCCGAGACTGTCGCCGCGGCGGTCGCCGGCGCGGTCGCGACGGCGCCCGACGGTCACCTCCACGAGGTGGTGCTGCGCCCGGCGCGACACTGACCGGCCTCAGATCACCAGGTTGACCAGCCGGCCAGGGACCACGATCACCTTGCGGGGGGTGGCGCCGGCCAAAAACGCCCGCACCTTCTCGTCGGACAGCGCGGCGGCTTCCAGGGACCCGGCATCGGCGTCGGCGGCCACCACGACCCGTCCGCGCACCTTGCCGTTGACCTGCACCGGGTATTCCACAGTGTCGTCGACAAGATAGTCCGGGTCGGCCTGCGGGAACGGGCCGTGAGCCAGCGAGGCGCTGTGTCCCAGCCGCAGCCACAGCTCCTCGGCCAGGTGCGGGGCCAGTGGCGCCAGCATCAAAACCAGCGGCTCGACGGCCGCACGCGGCACCGAGACACGGTGCTCCTTGGTGAGGTGGTTGGTGTACTCGATGAGCTTGGCCGCAGCGGTGTTGTTGCGCAGTGCCGCATAGTCTTCGGCCACCCCCGCGATGGTGCGGTGCAGTACCCGCTGAGTTACGGGATCCAGCTCGTGCGTGTCAGCAACGCGGCTCTCACCGGTGCCCTCGTCGACCACCAGCCGCCACACCCGCTGCAGGAAACGGTGCGCCCCGACGACGTCCTTGGTGGCCCAGGGCCGAGAGGCCTCCAGCGGACCCATCGACATCTCGTAGACGCGCAGCGTGTCCGCGCCATATTCGTCGCAGATCTCATCGGGCGACACCGAATTCTTCAGGCTCTTGCCGATCTTGCCGAATTCCTGGAAGACCTCGATGTCGCCGCCGGGCGCCGCGTAGACGAAGCGCCCGTCGCGTTCGACCACCTCGTCGGCCGGAACGTAGGAACCACGGGCGTCGGTGTAGGCGAACGCCTGAATGTATCCCTGGTTGACCAGCCGTCGGTAGGGCTCCCGGGAGCTGACGTGGCCCAGGTCGTAGAGGACCTTGTGCCAGAACCGCGCATACAGCAGGTGCAGCACCGCGTGTTCGGCTCCCCCGACGTACAAGTCGACGCCGCCGGGGTCATCCGGGCCGTGTTCGGCCGGCCGCGGACCCATCCAGTAGGCCTCGTTCTCCTTGGCGCAGAACCGCTCCGAGTTGTGCGGGTCGATGTAGCGCAATTCGTACCAGGAGCTGCCCGCCCACTGCGGCATCACGTTGGTGTCGCGGCTGTAGGGCCGCAGCCCGTCGCCCAGATCGAGCTCGACGTGCACCCACTGCGTCGCCTTGGCCAGCGGCGGCGACGGCTCGCTGTCGGCGTCGTCGGGGTCGAACAGGACGGGCGAGTAGTCCGGCACGTCGGGCAGCTCGACGGGCAGGGCGGCCTCGTCGAGGGCATGCGGGCGTCCGTCGCCGTCGTAGACGATCGGGAAAGGCTCACCCCAGTACCGCTGGCGCGCGAAAAGCCAGTCTCGAAGCTTGAATTCGATGCGGGCTCGGCCGCGGCCGTCGGACTCCAGGCGGGCGGTCATCGCCTTTCTGGCTGCCGCGGTGTTCATGCCGTCAAGGAAGCCGGAGTTCACCAGCACCCCGTCGCCGGTGTGCGCTGCCTCCGAGACATCACCGCCTGCAATGACTTCCACGATCGGCAGGCGCAATGCGTGGGCGAAGTCCCAGTCCCGCTGGTCGTGGCCGGGGACGGCCATGATCGCCCCGGTGCCGTAGCCGGCCAGCACATAGTCGGCGACGAAGACCGGCACCGGTTCGCCGTTGGCCGGGTTGGTCGCGTAAGCGCCGAGAAAAACGCCGGTCTTTTCCTTGTTCTCCTGACGCTCGAGGTCCGACTTGGCTGCGATCGCGTTCCGGTAGGCGGCGACCGCCTGCGTCGGCGTGCCGGCGCCGTAGGTCCAGGCGGGGTCTACCCCGTCCGGCCAGTCGGTCACGACCAGTCGGTCGACCAGCTCGTGCTCAGGCGCCAGCACCAGGTATGTGGCACCGAACAGCGTGTCGGGCCGCGTGGTGAACACCTCGATGTCCACGACCGAGCCGGCGTTGGTGACCGCCGAGAACAGTACCTGCGCACCGGTGGAACGGCCGATCCAGTTGCGCTGCATGGTCTTGACCTGATCCGGCCAGTCCAGCAGGTCCAGGTCGTCGAGCAGCCGGTCCGAGTAGGCGGTGATCCGCATCATCCACTGCCGCAACCTTTTCCGGAACACCGGGAAGTTTCCGCGGTCGCTGCGGCCTTCGGCCGTCACCTCTTCGTTGGCCAGCACCGTGCCCAGGCCGGGACACCAGTTCACCATCGAGTCGGCGCGGTACACCAATCGGTGGCCGTCGATCACGTCGGCGCGCTCCCCCGCCGACAGCGCGGCCCAGTCCCGCCCGTCGTCGAGGCGGCGCGTACCGGCGTCGAATGCGGCGATCAGTTCACCGATCGGGCGGGCCTTGCCGGCGGCCGCGTCAAACCAGGCGTTGTAGATCTGCAGAAAGATCCACTGCGTCCATGTGTAGAACTCGACGTCGGTGGTGGAGAAGCTGCGCCGGCTGTCGTGGCCGAGCCCGAGCCGGCCCAGCTGGCGCCGGAAGTTCACGATGTTGGCCTCGGTCCGGGTTCTCGGATGGGTGCCGGTCTGCACCGCGTACTGCTCGGCCGGTAGCCCGAAGGCGTCAAACCCCAACGCGTGCAGCACATTATGGCCGGTCATTCGGAAATATCGGGCGTAGACATCGGTGGCGATGTAGCCCAGCGGGTGGCCGACATGCAGCCCCTCTCCCGACGGATACGGGAACATGTCCTGCACGAAAAGCTTGTCGCGAGGAATCGGCGCCCCCTCCGGCGGCGCAAGCGAACCCACCGGGTTGGCGACGTTGAAAGTGCCCAGCCGCGCCCAGTTGTCCTGCCAGGTGCTTTCGATACGGCTCGCCAGCGCCGCGGTATAGCGGTGTGGCGGCGCGTCGGAGTCCGGCTGCGGGGCAACGCCGGGGGCGGCGGTCGGGGATTCGGTCACGCCAACAGGGTATAAGGACCGCCCCCGCGCCCCTGCCGGCCACGGGTTGGTCTCGATTCCGTTGCGCGGTGATCAGGGCTTCATCCCAGCTCTATTGCGGTCCTGTTCAGCGCGTTTGACCACTGGATACAGTCAGCGACTAACGACCGGCGCTCGTGCCAAAGCCTTTTGGGAAGGACCGACGCAGATGATTCAGTTCGCCCCCACGCAGCGGGCATTTCTCGGGGGTATGGTTGCCGGGTTGATCGCCGTCGGGGTGGTCGCGGGCGCCAAGGCGTCGGCGGATCCTTTTCTTCCGGCCCCCCCACCGGTCCCCGCCGTTCCCGCGCAGGTGCCGGTGCAGTCCGACGTCGCCGCAGTGCCCGGCGGGGCGAGCGGCAACCGCGCCGTCGCCACCCCACCCGCGTCCAGTGCCCTGGTCCCGTCGAGCCCCGCGCCGGCCGGCGCCGCCGCGGCGTCGCCCGTCGCTTCGACGCCGCCTGCGGTGACACCCGCGACCACCGGGACGCTTCGCGAGTACCTGCAGGCGAAGGGGGTCAAGCTGGAAGCCCAGAAACCCCGGGGGCTCAAGGCGCTCGACATCACGCTGCCGGTGCCCGCTCGCTGGACCGAGGTGCCCGACCCCAACGTGCCCGACGCGTTCGCGGTGATCGCCGACCGCCAGGGCAACAGCATCTATACCTCGAACGCGCAGGTCGTGGTGTACAAGCTGGTCGGTAACTTCGAGCCCAGGGAAGCGATCGCGCACGGCTACGTCGACAGCCAGGAGTTGCCGGCCTGGCAGGCCACGAATGCCTCCCTGGCCGACTTCGACGGGTTCCCGTCGTCGGTGATCGAGGGCGTCTACCGCGACGGGGACATGATGCTCAACACGTCGCGCCGCCACATGATCGCCACCTCCGGGCGCGACAAATATCTGGTGTCCCTGTCGGTGACCACGGACCGCGCTCAAGCGGTCGCGGACGCACCGGCCACGGACGCCATCGTCAACGGATTCCGGGTAGCCGTGCCCGGCGCACCCGCCCAAGCACCCGCCCAGTCGCCGGCCCCAGCACCCGCCCAGGCGCCGGCCGCGACGCCGGCCGCGACGCCGGTCGGCCTACCCGCCGCCGCACCCGGCACCGCCCCCGCAACGGCCCCGGTCGGCCCTCCCGCACCGGCGCCCGCGACGAGCCCGCTGGGCCTGCCCGGCCAGGCGGCCCTGTCCAACCAGACGTCGCCCCAGCAGCCCGTCCCCAACCTGCTGGCCCTGGTACCGGGCCTGCCGCCACTGCCGAACCTGCACCTCGGCCCGCAACACTGAGAGCCGGCGCTCCGACGCCGCCCTGGGCGAGCGCGTCCCCGACCCGGCTCGTATTGTGGGGCCATGCTGATCGCGGGGGTGTTGTGCATGTGTGCGGCGGTGGCATCCGCCGGCTTCGGCGTCTGGTCGCTCTCCCGGGGCCAAACCGCCGACACCATCCCGCGTGCATTGCGCGCGATGGCCCCCACCCAGCTGGCGGCCGCGGTGATGCTGACCGCCGGCGGTGTGGTGGCCCTGGCGGCGTCCCCGCACACCGCACTCGTCGTGCTGATCGTCTGCGTCGCCGGTGCCCTCGGGACGCTCGCCGCCGGCTCCTGGCAGAGCGCGCGTTTCGCGCTGAACCAATCGGCTGCGGCCCCCGGCTGTGGCGGTGCCTGCGCGGGCTGCACGCAGACCTGCGGCTGAGGGACGCCGCCACGCGGCGGGCAGATGCCCGGGCTTCGCGAGCGCCTCTGCGCCGACTCTCAGTTGCGGCTGACGTCGATCGGGTGGGTGGCGAGCAGCGACAGCGGCAGCGGCTGCCGGCGCAGCACCTGACCCCACAGGTCGGTCCGCGGCCCCACCAGAACGTCGGAGGGCAAGGCGGATAGCACAATCCAGTCGTCGCGCTCGATCTCGCCTTCCAGCTGACCGATGGTCCAGCCGGAGTATCCGGCAAAGATCCGTATCCCCTCCACCAGAGGCGCGATCATGTCCGGGTCGGCGTCCAGGTCTACCATCACCACCCGGCCGGTGACGTGACGCAGCCCCGGCACACCCTGCGGGTCGGCACCGCCTCGAAGCGTCGCCAGACACAGCGCCGCATCACGCTTGACTGGCCCCCCGATGAACATGGTCTTGGGCTTGGCCACCAGCTTGGCCCACTGCGGCAACACGTTGTACACCGCCGTTTCGCTGGCCCGGTTGACCACGACGCCCAATGTGCCGCCCTCGTTGTGTTCCACGATGTAGATCACGCTGCGCCGGAACGTGGGTTCGAGGAGATTCGTGTTGGCCAGCAACAAGGTACCCGCGCGCACCCGCTGCGCGGCGCGAGCGACAAAGTCCTCGGGATCTTCGGGCGGGGGCATCACACCATCATCGCATCCTGGGGCGTGGTCGCCTGGGGGAATCGAGGGTCGCCCACACATATTTGTACTGTTGTCGACAGCGGCGTCGACCGCAGCGATTGTGCCTGCCCCCTCACGGAAGTCGGTTCTGTGACTCAAACCCGGATGCCCCCGCGCGCACCCGTCGACATCTGGCGGTCGGTGCGCGTTTTGCCGGATTTCTGGCGACTGCTGCAGGTGCGCATGGCGTGTCAATTCGGTGATGGCCTGTTCCAGGCGGGAATGGCCGGGGCGCTGCTGTTCAGCCCGGACCGAGCCGCCGGCCCGCTGGAGATCGCGCGCTCGTTCACGGTGCTGTTCCTGCCTTACTCACTGCTGGGCCCCTTCGCCGGCGCGCTGATGGACCGCTGGGATCGGCGCCTGGTGCTCGTCGGCGCCAACGGGGTGCGACTGATCCTGATCGCCGTGATCGGCACGATCCTCGCCGTGCGGGCCGGAGACATGGCGCTGCTGATCGCGGCGTTGTTCGCCAACGGTTTGGCACGGTTCGTCGCGTCGGGCCTGTCGGCGTCGCTGCCGCACGTGGTGCCGCGCGAACAGGTGGTGACGATGAACGCGGTCGCCACCGCGTCGGGCGCCGTGGCAGCGTTCCTGGGCGCCAACTTCATGCTGGTGCCCCGCGTGCTGATGGGCGCCGGAGACGACGGCGCCTCGGCGATCATCTTCCTCACCGCGGTCCCGGTGGCGATCGCGGCGCTCCTGTCACTGCGTTTCGGCGCGCGCGTGCTCGGCCCGGACGACACGATGCGCGCCATCCACGGGTCGGCCCTGTACGCGGTCGTCACCGGCTGGCTGCACGGTGCACGCACGGTCGTGCGCTACCCGACGGTGGCCGGCACCTTGTCGGGGTTGGTCGCACACAGGATGGCGGTCGGCATCAACTCGCTGCTGATCCTGTTGCTGGTCCGCCACCTGAGCGGCCCGGACGCCGGGGGCCTGCGCACCGCGCTGATGTTCTTCGCCGCCACGGGCCTCGGGGCGTTCCTGGCCAATCTCCTGACGCCGGTTGCGGTGCGCAGGTGGGGGCGCTACGCCACGGCCAACGGCGCGTTGGCCGCCGCCGCGCTGATCCAGACCGCCGGTGCCGGGCTGCGTATCCCGGTCCTGGTGGTGTGCGGCTTTCTGCTCGGCGTGGCCGGTCAGGTGGTCAAGCTGTGCGCCGACTCCGCGATGCAGATCGACGTCGACGACGCGTTGCGCGGACACGTGTTCGCCGTGCAGGACGCGCTGTTCTGGGTGGCATTCATCGCCGCGGTCACCGTGACGGCGGCGATGATCCCGGCTGACGGGCACGCGCCCGCCTTCGCCCTGTTCGGGTCGGCTCTGTATCTGGGCGGGCTGCTGACCCACAGCTTCCTGGGCAGGCGATGATGGCCGGCCCAGGACCGATCGTCGCCGACCTGCGCGCCGAGAGCGACGATCTCGACGCCCTGGTGGCGGCACTTCCGCAGAACCGGTGGGCACTTCCGACGCCCGCGGCGGGCTGGACCATCGCCCACCAGATCGCGCACCTGCTGTGGACGGATCGGGTCGCGCTGAGCGCGGTCACCGGCGACGCGGCGTTCACCGCAGCTCTCGAGGCCGCCGCGGCCGACCCGACCGGCTTCGTCGACAAGGGAGCCGGGGAGCTGGCGGCCCTGCCGCCGTCGGAGTTGCTCGCCGAGTGGCGGGAGAACCGGGCGAGACTGCACGAGGCGCTGCTGGCGGTGCCCGACGGGCGCAAGGTGCCGTGGTTCGGGCCACCGATGAGCGCCGCGTCGATGGCCACGGCCCGGCTGATGGAGACCTGGGCGCACGGGCTCGACGTGGCCGACGCACTCGGCGTCACGCGGCCCGCCACGCCGCGGCTGCGGTCGATCGCCCATCTTGGGGTGCGCACCCGCGACTACGCGTTCTTCGTCCACAATCTGGCCGCCCCGGCCGGGCCGTTCCTCGTCGAGCTGCGGGGCCCCGGCGGCGGCATCTGGTCGTGGGGGCCGCCCGACGCCGCCCAGCGGGTCACCGGTTCGGCCCTGGACTTCTGCTACCTGGTCACCCAGCGGCGCGCGCTCGACGAACTCGACGTCACCGCCGAGGGCGCCGACGCGCGACGCTGGCTGGAGATCGCCCAGGCCTTCGCCGGCCCGCCGGGCGCCGGCCGGTACCGGGCCGGCGCGGTCAGTGCAGCGAGCCGCCGTAGGTCGCCTCGTTCTGGGTCTCGGCCTCTTCGCGCAGGGCGGTGATCGCCAGGTTCAACCGGTCCGCCAGCTCCCGATGGGTGTAGCCGGTCATCACCCCCGGGTGCAGCGTCAGCTGCAGCAATCTGCCGTCGGAGTTCGCGACAGCGTGAATGTCGCCGAGGTCGACGCTGTAGGTGATGCTCGCGGCCTGGGCAACCAGAGCTTCCCACCTGTCGGCCGCTTCGCTCAGATCGCGGAGCACCGAGTCGACGAGATCGTTGTCGCTCAGGTTCGCGCCACCGCCCGGCCCCGACACGCAGCCAGTATCCTTCAGTGTTCCGAGCAGCGTCAATTCACGCTCGGGGGCTCACGTACACCGGTGGTCCACCCGGTTTGTGGAACCAGGCAGCAAGCAGGGATCGTCGCCGGGATCCTGCCCCGGCAGCTGGTGTAGCCGGTGGAGCGCAACGGCATCCCCCGCATGCCTTGTGCAATCGGCGAATTGTGCGGTCGCACGGGCCTGGGTAGCGTGCAGTCATGGCCGAATCTGCGCTGCAGCAGCAACTCGACGAAGTGCGTGCCCTGCTCGCACGAGCGCGGGAACTGTTCGGCCCCAACCCGATCGAGCCGCCCGCCGATATCGCCCCGGATCCCGCTGCGGTCACGACACGGCTGGGCTAGCAGCGTTCGAGTTCCGCCCGGAGCGGCTACGTCATGCCGTTGCGACGCCGCAGGTGGTGCGACAGCAGCTTTTCGATCGCCGCATCGAGGTGGTAAGGGGTCGGCACCTCCGCCGACGGCGTGTGTCCGGCGGCCAGGATCTCGTCGCGCACCTCCAGCAACGCCTTCAGGTGCGACACGTCGGCGGTCAACAGAATGCCCCGCGCCAGCGTCTCGACGTCGGTTTCCATCGCCTCGTCGCTGAGGGTGACGCTGTGCATGTAGCCGCCGCGGCAGGACCGGACGAGGATGTGCCCGCTCGGGTGGACGGTGTCAAAGGCGGGGTTGGGGTCGGTCATCGACCGGTGTCGGCAATGCCGCCGAATTCGTTGGCCGCATCGCGCTCGTGCTTTTCCCAGCTGCTTGCCGACAACCGCAGCTTGTCGGCGATGTCGGCGTGGTCGTCGGCTTGCTGTTCATAGCACCGGCGCCGCAGCTCGAGCAGCTCGCGCCCGGCGTCACGGAGGTCGCCGAAGATCGGGCCCAGCGAGTCCAGGCTCTCCTGGATCGCCGCATGCGACGACGGAACGGTCCGTAGATAGTCGGAGGCCTCCTGATGCTGCGCGGCGGCCTGCCGCAGCTGTACGGGCTCCACGTGGATCGAATCGGCCATCCGCTGTCTCCTGTTCATGCGCCGCCGGCGGTGCCGGCCAGTTCGCCGTTGGAAGTCGTCGTGTCGGTGGTCACGTCGCCGCCGGCCGCGTCGGGGTCGGTGCGGCCGGCCCGCTCGGGGCCGTCGGCGCAGTCGTCACCGCCGGTGGGTGCTCCCAGCCTAGAAAGTCCGGCCCGCTCACGGTGGCGATGTACTGAATCTGGCCGTCCAGAAGAGCCTTGTCCGTCCCGAGCGCAAGTGCGTGACGGTCGGTGAGCATGCCTATGTCCCCCGGGGCGACGTCGCGCGGGTCGATCGGATGGGCGACCGCCGTACCCGGCGTGGGCAGGGTGATGCCCTGTCGCGCAAACGCCTCGGCGATCGGGGTCCCGGAGACCGCGGCCGCGATGGCTGCGGCCAGCCCAGGAGTGGCCGCGGCCACCACCTCGCCGTCGGGCAGCGTTACCTCCGTCGGCGTGTCCGCCGCGCCGGGGCTCCCGGCGTCGCGCGAAGGGAGAGCGGCGTCGTCACCCGGGTCCGCGTCTTCGGATCCCGCCGGCGCTTCGTCGTCGAGGTCCCCCAGCGCCGGGTCTGGTTCGCCGTCCCGCGGATCGCGAGCCGGCAGGGCCCAGTCGGCCGGCACGCCCGGAGCCGCGCCCAATCCGGGTTGTGGCCCGGCCCCGAAGGCGGGGAACTGCGGGATCCCCAGGGCCGGGGCGGGCGGCGCGGTCGCGCCGACTTCCGCCGTACCGGGCTCCGACGGATCGGCGTCCAACGCACCCGCGTCGTCGGCCGACAGCGCGTCCAGCAACGGGTCCCATTCGGAGTCGGGATCGTCCGAGAGGTCGACGACGGGCGGGTCCTCCCCGGTATCCGCGGCGCTTCCGGCGGCAGCGTACAGCGATGTCCACGCAGCCATCAGCGCGGATTTCGACGTATCGTCGAGGCTCGCGCTCATCACGACGGCCCGGATGTCCCTGAGCTTGCCGATGAGGAACCGTTGGAAATCGCGTGCGCCCGCCGCGGTGTCCAGGTCGGATCGCGTGCGCACCGCGGCTTCGGTCTCCCGCTGCAACCCGGTCAACGCGTCTCGACCCTCGACGGTGGTCAGGTGTGCGTTCAGGATCGCCGAGACAACCTGCATGTCCAGTTGCGAGGTTGCCGAATGCTGCCGGGCGAGAGCCACTTCGGCGGCCGCTATGGCGTCGGCGGCCGTTCCCGACGCGGGACCGTGCGGCGTTGCGTCCGGGTATGCGCGGCGTGGAGACCCCTGCATGACGGCCGACAGTACCCAGGCGGGATTCCGTCGACAATTCAGCGCGGCGCGGTTGTGGACGACGCGTCCCGCTAGCCGTTCGGTGCGCCGTACGCCGCCCGCAGGCCCTCCAACACACTACTTTTCATGCGGCTGAGCTCGTGTGCGTCGGCGACGACGGCCCTGATCTCGCGCAGCTTGGCCGACAGGAAGTTGTGCAACTCGCGCGCGCCCAGGGGTGTGTCGGCGGCCAAGTCCGCCTGGTCGAGGGCGGCGCGGTCGATTTCCTCGGCAATGGCGTCGAGCCGCCGGACGCTCTCCCGTGTCGCGGCGTGCACGCCGGCCAGCGCCTCCGCGAGGACTCGATCGGCGTCGGCCGCGCTATTGTGTCTGCTCGCCAGCACCGACTGGTGTGCGCGAATTGCGGCCACCGAAGACCCCGCGTACTCGCTCATCAGTTCAACCCCTTCATCTGGCACCGGCCCGATGGTTCGTCATAGCGGGCGCCGGATCTCAACGTTGCCACCGAGCCGGCTGATCCGCACCGCGGCCCCCGAGTGGGGCGCCTCGATGACCAGGCCGTTGCCGATCGCCAACTGCACGTGACCGGCATGCGGAAAGACCAGGTCGCCCGCGCGGACCTGCGAGCGCGGTACCGGAACACCATCGTGAATCTGCTGATAGGTGGTGCGCTCCAGGTGGACACCAGCCTGCGCGTAGCACCACTGGACCAGCCCGGAACAGTCGAACTGGTCGGGGCCGGCCGCACCCCAGACATACGGTCGTCCCAACCGCGACAACCCGGCCCGCACCGCGCGGGCGGAGCGACCTTTCGGGGACAGGCGCAGCGCCGTCGATCCGCGATCGTGCATGAGCCGGTATCCCAGGGCGCGCAGCACCGCGGCGTGTCGCCGCGACCGCGCGCGGGCCGCCAGCACGTGCACCCGTTGGACGCGCAACCGAGCCGCCCGGCGGCGCAGCGCTTCACGCCGTGCCAGCGGCGTTGTCGCGGGAGCGGCGGCGTCGGCGTCGGCGCGGGCCAGGTCCACGACGTCCCCGGTGAGTGCCCGGGCCCGCGCCCGGTCGCGGTGGGCTTCGGCGACGACGCGGCCGGCCTCGGCGTCCGCGGCGGCCGCCTCTGCAAGCCGTTGCCGGGAATGCTCGGCGGCAAGGTGGTAGGCGCGTGGCCCGGCAACGACATTCGGCGCCGCCGGGCGTCGCGGAGTCCCCCGGTCGGGTGGGAGCACCGGATTCCACGCCGGCGCTTCGGAATGGCCGGTGAACAGTCGATGGGCCCGGCCGAGCACCGCGAGTTCGCTCTCCATCACTGATCCCCCTCGCCGATGTCCGGGTCCGTCGCGTCGCTGGCCGCCGATTCGACCGCCTCGGTGAAGGCACGGACGCGGGGGAGGGCCCCCGGCGGGATGGCGCCCCTGTTGCGGATGTCCCACACGTCCTCGGTGGCGACGCCCAGCAGAGCCGCGATGACCATCTCCGGCATCGACGACCTCGCGCAGGCCCGGTCGAAGCGGGCGCCCAGGCTGTTGGGCATCCGGCTCAGCAAGGCCGCGCGCGTGGTCTCGAGCGCCCGCAGGTGCTGCATGATCCGGCCCGCCGAGTCCGCCCCGGCGCTCACCGCCACCCGCCAGGAACCGGCGGCCAGCATCTCCGCCTTCACGCATTGCGCGATCACAGAGAGAATATACGTCTCGTATTCGTTTGATGTCGTCGCCGGCAGGCGTTCGATGACCGATGTGAGCGCGTCGAGCTGCGCTTCGGCATACCCCTCCAGGACCTCGGTGTCGCTGTGGCGGTCAACCACCACGGCTCCGCTGCGGCGTACGGCCATCGCATCGAGGGGTTGCGCGGCCGTCAGCCGGGCCAGCTCGGCGTCGGGATCGGCGGCCACCAACAGCCGCGAATACGTGCCCGGCGGCAATCCGAGACCGTTTTCAACCTTTTGAACTGTGCTTTTGTGCGGCTTGCGGGCGCCGCGCTCCAAGAAGCTCAACCCCATCACGCTGACGCCGGTGGCCGCGGCGAGCTCAGCTAACGAAAGGTCGCGGGATTCGCGCAACGCGCGGATGGCGGCGCCGGCCGATTCACGGCTCATCACACGCTCCGGCCATAGGGCGGATAGTACACAGACCCTTCCGCGGATCTCGGTATATACGTTTTTGTCACGTTTCCCTTGCGTGAGCTGACGACAAGCGTATACGCTTCCGAATACGTTTCAGTTTAGGAAGGAGACCGGCATGGGGCATCCCTGCGCAACCAACCCCGAACTGTGGTTCGGCTATCCCGACGACGACGGCGCCGACGGCGCGGCAAAGGCCCGGGCTTACGAGGCGTCGGCCACGGAGGCGCGGATCCAGTGCCTGCGCCGGTGCCCGCTGGCGCAACAGCGCCTGTGCGCCCAGCACGCCCTCGCCCATCGGGAGGAGTACGGCGTCTGGGCCGGCGTCAAACTGCCCGGCGGTCAGTACCGCAAGCGCGAACAGCTTGCCCGCGCCCACGACACCCTGCGGCGCATCGCGAGTGGCGAGATCAATTCACGTCAGCTACCCGACAACGCGGCTCTACTCGCCCGTCACGAGCACGATGCCGTTCCGGCGGCAGCAGTGGTGCTGCATCTGCCGATCGCACAGGCCGGTCCGCGCTCGGCTGCGTGAAAACCGACGCACCAGTTTGCTGGTACGGTCGCAATCGTCCGGATACGGGTCATTCCACGGGAGATGAGATGCCTGCCGACAAGACCGGTGCGCATGCCACCATCAGCGCAGAGGAGGGCCGGTACACGATTTCGGTCGACGGCCGGGTGGTCGGCTATGCCTCATTCGCCGACCGGGGGTACCAGCGGGTCTTCGACCACACGGAGATCCATCCCGAATTCGGTGGACGTGGTCTGGCGACCCTGCTGGTCGAAGAAGCGCTCAACGGCGCCCGCGATGCGGGCAAGCGCATCGTTCCCGTGTGTTCGATGATCGGCACGGTGCTGAACAAACACCCCGAATTCGACGGAATCACCGACCCGGTGAACGATGACGTCCTGCGATGGGCGCGGACCGCGTCGAACGGTTGAACTCACGTATCGACGGCATCGCTGATCGGTCCGGCCGGTGACCTGTGCGGGCTGCCCGTCGACGTTGCCGGTGACGACGAAATGGCCCGCGTGGATTGCCCGCAGTTTCTCCAAAGCCGCCCTCGTGACGGCGATGGCGTCGTCCTCGCGGGCCTGCGTACGCGGTGGGAGCGGCGCGTCAGACTTCCGCGGAATTGCCGGCGCGCACCGGACGCAAGGTTGTCGGTAGGGGTATTGACCTGCAGGCGGCAGTCAATTCACCCGGCGCCCGCCGCAGGAAGGTGACGCCGCCGCCCGTGACGAGCGCGCGCCGCGGGCGACAGCGTCACCGAAGATCCGCCCGGGGGAGAGGCGCTGTGCCCCGTGGCACTGTGGTCAGGGACGCGGGGGGGTCCCGACGCAAACGCCGCCGGCGCACGCTCCGGCGCCACCGGGTCCCGCCGACGCCCCGGCGCCAGGCACGCCCGCGCTCGCCCCACCGGGCCCTGCTCCGGCGCCCGCACCGCCCGGCGCGTTCGTGGTGACCCCGCCGGGTCCGACGCCTCCGCCCGGTTCTCCCGGCTCGGCGGGCGGGGAAGCCGGCGTGGTCGGGGTGGTGCTGGTCGGGGTGACGGTCGTCGTGACCGTCGTGGTCGACGGCGTGTTCTCGTGTTCGCTCGAACCGCACGCCGCGGTCAGCGTACTCAGCCCGACAGCCGTCGTCAGCGCCGCGGCGACGACGAAACGGCGGGCGATCCGCTTCTGGATCATCTTCGAATACCCAATCTGTTGAGCGAAGGGACGGTCTCCTTAGGGCATCTACCCACTTGGGTGCGACGTCAACCGCGATCCTCGCAGAGGTTCCTCCGCTTCGGAACCCACTGCACGGCACAACGGCGGGTGACCCGCCCAGACGGTCGGCGTGCGCGCAACGGCCCCCCGGCGGCCGGTACCGGAGCGCGAGGGCATGGTGGTCGATTGCGCAGGCCGCGTCGCAGATCGTCGCCATCCCGACGTCGCGCACGATCGGTGGCCTGCACGGGGCGGGCACCAAGGCGATCGTGCGCGCCGGCTTCCACCGTGATGGGACAACACGCAGTCGGAGCTCGAACTGCTTGTCGACGCGCTGACAGCGGGCGAGGCGCCCTCCGAGAATGGAGGCGCCCCGGGGCGCCGGCTAGGTCGCGGTCGAGGGAACCGTCACGACGACACCGGCCAACAGCCGCGCGTCGGCGGTTGCGGTGTCGACGACGAACTCGGAGCCCTTGACGTAGCTGACCGATCCATCCGAGGTTTGAAAATCCCGGACGAATCTGATCGTCACCGAGGTGTCGGGCGACCGCGTCATGGCAGACACCATACATCGGTATTGGAAGCCGGGTATTGGAAGCCGGGTATTGGAAGCCGTGGAGATGCGTATGCCC
>NZ_JBYCLC010000171.1:0-4276 GCF_057473685.1 Mycobacterium sp. TH-M116
GGGGCGTCGAGCACCACCGACCACATCGTGCGTCCCGACGCGGACGCGGACTCGGTGACCGAGACGATGCCGGGGGTGGCGGCGACGGCGGCGTGCACCTGCGGCGCCCGCGCGGTGGGCGCGACGACCAGCGTCGGGTTGACCAGACCAGCCGGGAAGTGCGCGGCCACGACGTCGTATCCCGACACCGAGTCCGCCCGGACCCGGAACTGCTCGGTCTGCGACAACCCGATCCGGGTGCCCAGCAGGCCGGTGGCCAGGGCCGCCAGCACGGTGACCGCGACCGCGGCGACCGCGGCCGGACGCCGGTCGACCCACTGCGCCAGCTGAAGCCAGGGGCCGGACTCGCGGGCGTGCCGCGCGGGCTGCGGAACGAATGGCCAGAACAGTCGCCGCCCGCACAGTGCGAGCACCGGCGGCAACACCACCAGCACCGACACCGCGGCGACGAGCAGGCCGCACGCCGCCAGCGCGCCCAGGCTGCGGGTGCTGGGCGTGGACGCGAACAGCAGCGTCAGCAACGCCAGCACCACCGTGGCGTTGCTGGCCACGATGGCCGGCCCGGCCCTGCGAACCGCGCGGCGCAGCGCATCCCGGTGATCCGGGGACGCGGTCTGGCGCCGGAGTTCCTGGCGGTAGCGCGAAATGAGCAACAGCGCGTAGTTGGTGCCCGCCCCGAACACCAACACACTGGTGATGCCCGCGGTGGAGCCGTCGAAGCTCAGCCCGGTCAGCGACGCCGCCGCGGTACCCACCGCCGTGGCGACGCGGTCGGCGAATCCGATCACCAGCAGCGGGGCCAGCCACAACACCGGCGAACGGTAGGTGGCGATCAGCAGCAGCGCCACCACCGCTGCGGTCACCGCCAACAGGGTGACGTTGGCGTCGGTGAACGCGTTGGCGATGTCGGCACCGAACGCCGGCCCCCCGGTGACACGGGCCCGCAGCCCGCTCGGCAGGCCGTCGCGGGCGGCGGCCCGTGCGGCGGCGACCTGCGCGTCCAGCGCCACGCCGGACAGATCGGCGCGCACGGGCGCCACCGCGAGGGCAGCCTCGCCGTCGGCCGACACGATCGGCGGCGCGTCGTCGACGGGCGCGTCGGGCACGGTGACCGCCCGCATCCGGGCGCCGGCCGCGCGGGCCGCCGACAGGTTCGCGGCGTCCAACGGTGTGCCGTCGGCGCGGGTGACGACGAGGATCAGCGGCACCCGGTCACCGCCGGGAAACCGGCCGGCCACGGCGGCGACCTTGGCGGAGTCGGAGCCGGCGGGCACCGACTGCGGCGCCTGACCCGCCGCCGCGTTGCCGCCGACGAGCACCACGAACCCGACGCCCAGCAGCACCGCGCCAAATCCGGGCAGCCACGACCTCCGGCCTGTCGTCGCGGCCGCCACCGCGTTCCAATGCGTGTCCCAATCCGTGAGTTTCACTAACTTAAACATTAACCGACTTAACAACCATTCGTCGTCGCGGTACGCTGACCTTCTGATGAACCCGGATGGGAGTACCACGAAACGGATGGGACTCGAAGCGCTGATCGCCGCCGACGCGCGCGCCCTGGCGGCCGAATCCGACCAGTTGGGAAGGGTTTTCGCGGCGGCGCACCAGGTGCACCCCAGCGATTTTCGCGCCCTTGTCCACGTACTGGTGGCCGAGAGCGAAGGAAACCCGCTGACATCGGGCGATCTGCGCCACAAGATGGGCCTCTCCGCGGCGGCCATCACCTACCTCGTCGAGCGGATGATCAACTCCGGTCACTTCCGGCGCGAGTCCGATCCGTCCGACCGGCGCAAGGTCATCCTGCGGTATTCCGCCGAGCGGCGCGACGTCGCCGAGGCGTTCTTCACCCCGCTGGCAGCGCATACCTACGCCGCCATGGCGGATCTGCCCGACGACGACCTGATAGCCGGGCATCGGGTGCTGACCGCGCTGATGAGGGCGATGCGAAGGTTTTTGGACGAACTGCAGGCGTCGGGCGCCGACGTGGGTGTCACGTGAGCACAGACCGCGGTGAGATGACCACGCGCAAGCGGCGCCATATCGATGTGTGCCTCGACGGAGACGTCGGCTACCGTGGCATCACGACGGGCCTGGAGCGCTACCGCCTACCCTACAACGCACTGACTCAGACCAATTTGGACGACATCGACCTTTCCACCGAATTCCTCGGCTCGCCGTTGCGGGCGCCCGTTCTGGTCGGCGCCATGACCGGCGGCGCCGAACTGTCGGGCACCATCAACCGCAATCTGGCCACCGCCGCGCAGCGACTCGGCATCGGCATGATGCTCGGGTCGCAGCGTGTGATGCTCGACAGCGTGTCGGGGGAGCGGGCCGCCGCAAGCTTCACCGTGCGCGACGTGGCCCCCGACGTGCTGTTGTTCGGCAACATCGGCCTGGCGCAGCTGACCAAGGACACGGTGCCCGACATCGTCGCGGCGCTGGACAGGGTTGGAGCCAATGCGCTTGCGGTGCACACCAATCCGCTACAGGAGGCGATCCAGCGGGGCGGCGACACCGATTTCGCGGGGTCGCTCGACCGCCTGCACGACCTGAGCGGCCAGCTGGGCTATCCGGTGCTGCTCAAGGAGGTCGGCCACGGCATCGGCGGTGCAGCGGTCGCCGACCTGCTGGCGCTTTCCGGCGTTCCGCCGGTGGCCGCCATCGACGTGGCCGGCGCGGGCGGTACGTCATGGTCGCGGGTCGAGCAGTTGGTCCGGTACGGCGAACTGCGCTACCCGGACCTGGCCGACTGGGGGATACCCACCGCGCAGGCGATCTGTGAGGTGCGCGCCGCGCTGCCCCAGATCCCGCTGGTGGCCTCCGGGGGCATCCGCACCGGCATGGACGCGGCCAAGTCCCTGGTCCTGGGTGCCGACGTGGTGGCGATCGCCCGCCCGCTGCTGCCCGCGGCGATCGAGTCCGCGGAGGCGGCGACGTCGTGGCTGCAGCGGTTTGTCGACGAGCTGCGGGTGTGTTTGCACTGTTGCGGTGCGCCCGATCTGCGTGCCCTGCGCGCCGTCGGTGTGACGGACGCCTGACGGCGGGAACACGCATGGCCGTGATTCTGGCGTACGGGTCCCCCGCACTGGGGCACCTCTACCCGATGGGCGCGCTGCTGCGCGAGCTGGCCGGCCGCGGCCACCGGGTCCATCTGCGCACCCTGGCCACCGAAGTCGAGGCCATGCGCAGGCTCGGCATCCACACCGAGGCCGTCGACCCGCGGATCGAGACCATCACCGGGCGGGATTGGCTGGCGGGCAACGCCTTGGACGTGCTGCGGGACACGATCGACGTCCTGTGCCGGCGCGCGGTCATCGAGGTCGGGGATCTGCGCCGGGCAATCGAGCGGGTGCGGCCCGACGCGGTCATCGTCGACGCCAACTGCTGGGGAGCGATGTCGCTGGCCGAAGCCACCGGCGTGCCCTGGCTGGTGTTCTCGCCGTTCACTCCTTACCTGCGCTCCCGTGGCGCGCCGCCGTTCGGTCCCGGTCTACGCCCGCTGCCCGGTGTTCTCGGTGCCGTACGCGACGCCTCGATGCGGCCGTTCGTGACCTACCTCTTCGACCGCCGGGTGATGCCGCGGGTCAACGCCGTGCGCGCGGACCTCGGTGTGCCGGCCGTCGACTCGGTGGACGCTCTGATGCGCCGCGCCCCGCTGATGTTGGCCGTCGGCGGCGAGCCCTTCGAGTATCCCCACCCCGACTGGGGCGATGCGGTGCACTTCCTCGGCGCCTGTGAGTTCGAGCCCGCACCGGTGGCCGTGCCGGACTGGTTGACCGCCATCGACCGCCCGATCGTGCTGGTCAGCACTTCCTCGATCGCCCAGGCCGATGCCCGGCTCGGTCGTATCGCCGTGCAGGCGTTGGCCGGCGAGCCGGTTCACGTGGTCGTGACTTTTCCCGCCGGCGTGCCGGCGGGACTGCCGCGGTCGCCCAACGCCACGGTGTGCCGGTTCCTGAGCCACGGTGTGGCCCTCGACCGCGCCGTCTGCGCCGTCACACACGGGGGGATGGGCACCACCGTCAAGTCCCTCGATCGCGGTGTCCCGGTCTGCGTGGTGCCCTTCGCCCGCGACCAGGCCGAGGTCGCGCGCCGGGTGCAGATGGCCGGCTGCGGCATCCGGCTGCCGGCGAAGAGGCTTACCGCCGCGCGGCTGCGGGAGGCGGTGCGCACGACGATCACGATGGCCGACGGCGCGCGCCGGGTTTCCGCGGGCTTTGCCGCGACCGGGGGGGTGGCGCATGGTGCGGACGTGATCGAACAGCGCCTACTGCGC
>NZ_JBYCLC010000172.1:0-12342 GCF_057473685.1 Mycobacterium sp. TH-M116
CGCCGGTGACCATCGATGCGGCCTACCAGAAGGTGCGCAGGGCCGCAAAGGCGGCCGCCCGGGCTCCCGAGGAGCATCGCGACGAAGCACTGCACCGGATCCGCAAGCGCGCCAAGCGACTCCGCTACACCGGGGCCGCGACCGGCGCGGCGGAGGTGTCCGAGCGGGCGAAGGCGATCCAGACGCTGCTGGGCGAGCACCAGGACAGCGTGGTCAGCCGCGAACACCTGCTGGCGCAGGCCGACGCCGCGCATGCCGCCGGGGAGGACACCTTCACCTACGGCCTGCTCTACCAGCAGGAGGCCGACCTGGCCCAGACGTGCGAGCGGCAGGTCGACGACGCGCTGCGGGCTCTGGACAAGTCGGTGCGCAAAGCGCAACGCTGAGCCGCACCGGCCGCGAAGGCGGGCGGACGAGTTGGCCTGTAAGCCGGATTCTGTTCCCTGCCGCCGCGGCGTGGCCAACGGCGGCAGGGCGGCGACCATCCATCTGGACACACCGTCGCCGGGTGCCTCGAGCGGTCTACCCGCAGGCTCGGGCGAGCAACCCTCGAACGCCTGCGCGGCCGCACCTTGCGGTGCGGCCTTCTTGACCTTGCTTCGGGTGGGGTTTGCCTAGCCACCCCGGTCACCCGGGATGCTGGTGCGCTCTTACCGCACCGTTTCACCCTTACCACCGCGAGGGTGGCGGTTTGTTTTCTGTGGCACTGTCCCGCGAGTCACCTCGGATTGCCGTTGGCAATCACCCTGCTCTGTGAAGTCCGGACTTTCCTCGAACCGCCTCGCGGCGATCCGCGGCCGCCCGGCCAACTCGTCCGCGACGCTCTACGGTACCCGCAGCACCACGCCGGGGCCAGCAGCTCCCCGCCGCGGGGCTACCCGGCTTTCCGCAGCACGATGACGTTGTCGACCAGGGTCGCCGGCTGACCGTCGGGGCCGAGCGTTTCCCGCTCGACCTGCTCGGCCCGCAGCCGCGTCCAGGTAGCGTCCAGACCCGACGACGCCAGCACCTCCTCGATTCCGGGAAACCGGTGCAGGTGCTCTTTGGCCCAGGGCGGGGCTTCGCCGTGGTCCACGATCAGCAGCACCCCGCCGGGTGCGACGTGATCGGCCGCCCGCCGCAGCACCGCCTCGCGGTCCAGTCGCGCAGGCGAGTGCAGATATTGGGCCGACACCAGGTCAAACGTCCCGTCCGGGAAACTCTCGTTGAGGTCGTGGCATTGAAAGTCAATGTATTCCTGCAGGTTTCGCTCGGCCGCCGCATCGGCGGCGCGCCGCAGCGCGGTCTCCGAGACGTCGACGGCCAGCACCCGCCAGCCGCGTTCGGCAAGCCACAGCGCGTCGGCGCCCTCGCCGCTGCCGAGGTCCAGGGCCCGGCCCGGTGGCAGGTCGGCCGCCGCCGCGGCGAGTTGGGCGTTGACGCGCCCGCTCCACGTCCTCCCGGACGAGCTGTAGCGCTCTTCCCAGAACTGGCGTGCGTCTTGGGCTCTGTCGTCGTTGTCGTGTGAATGGGCCATACCGCGAGCATGCCATTGCCCACGGGGCCGCGTGGTGCCACGGTGACCGGATGACAGAAGCCAACGGATTCGTCGACCAGACGGCGAAGGGTCTGGCGGAGCCGCAGCCGATGTACGAGGCGCTGCGCGAGTTATTTGCAGGCGGCCGACGCCGCAGCCAACTGCCCCGAGGGCGCGATCACGATAAGTCAGCCGCTGCCCCCGGTTTCGGTGTGAACCCAGGGCGGTGATCTTCGGCGTGTCGCCGCCCCGGTTTCACTTTCAACGCCTCGCGCGACCGGCTACAGGTAGGCCGTCTGGTTGACCAGACGCACCGTAGATCCTCCGTCGGAGTAGAACTCGGCGATGCTCAACGACGCGAGATCAAGGTGCAGCCGGTACAGGATTCCGGGCCCCGCATCCAGCGCGAGCCGCAGCAGCATTTTGATCGGCGTCACGTGCGAGACGACCAGCACGGTGTCCCCTTCGTGCGCGGCGACAAGGCGTTCGCGCACCCGTGCCGCCCGCTCGAGCACGGCCTCGAAATTCTCACCGCCGGGCGGACAGGCACCGGCGTCTTGCAGCCACCGGCGATGTAGAGCCGAATCACGCTGCGCCGCTTCAGAGAACGTCAATCCCTCCCAGTCCCCGAAATCGGTTTCGACGAGGTCGTCGTCGACGGTGACATCGAGGGCCAGCTCCTTGGCCGCCGCCGACGCGGTGTCGTACGCGCGCTGCAGCGGCGAGGAGAACACCGCCGCGATCCCGCCGTGTTGCGCCAGGTACCGCGCCGCGGCGCCGGCCTGCCGCCGGCCCACCTCGGTCAACGCGGGATTGCCGCGGCCCGAATAGCGGCGCTGCGCCGAGAGTTCGGTCTGCCCGTGCCTCAGCAGCAGTAACCTGGTCGGCACGCCGCGCGTGCCGGTCCATCGCGGTGCGCTCGCGGCCTGAGCCGCAGCGGTTTTCGCCGGATCGGCGGTTCTCGCCGGATCTGCGCCCGGCAGGTCGGCGACCGGCGGGTCCGACGCCCCGTCCATCGCCTCGTTGGCCAATCGGTCGGCGTACGCGTTGCGCTCCCGCGGGATCCAGCTGTAACGGACCCGGTCGAACCGCGACGCCAGCGCGCGTGCCTCGGCGTGCAGTTCCTTGAGGTCGGGGTGCTTGACCTTCCACCGCCCCGACATCTGCTCCACCAGCAGTTTGGAGTCCAGGAAGACCGCGGCCTCGGTGGCACCCAGTTCCAGGGCACCCGCCAAACCCGCAATCAAGCCCCGGTACTCGGCGACGTTGTTGGTCGCCCGGCCGATCGCGCGTTTGGCCTCGGCCAGCACGGTGGAACGGTCCGCGCTGAACACCACCGCGCCGTATCCGGCCGGACCGGGGTTGCCGCGCGACCCGCCGTCGGCTTCGATGACGACCTTCACTGCTCGACGCCCTTGACCCGCAGCAGGATCGCACCGCACTCCGGGCAGCGCATCAACTCGTCCTCGGGGGCGGCGGTGATGCGCGACATCTCCCCGCGGTCGATCTCGAGGCGGCAGGCACCGCAGCGGCGGCCGAGCAGCGGCCCGGCGCCCGGCCCGCCCCCGGCGCGCTGCCGCTCGTAGAGGTCGGACAGCGCGGGGTCCAGCACCGCGGTCAGCTGCTCGCGCCGCGACACATGAACCCGGCGGGCCTCGGCGATCTCGGCGCGAGCGGCGGCGAGGGCCTGCTCGGCGCCCGCCAACTCGGCGTGCAGCGCATCCGCCGCGGTCGTCTCGGTGTCCCGCTGAGCCTGCAACTCCTCGCGTTGCTCCATCGCCTCCAGCAGCGAATCTTCCAGGCTCGCCTGCCGGCGTTCCAGCGTCTCGAGTTCATGCTGGATGTCGGACAGCTGCTTGGCGTCCGTGGCACCCGAGGCCAGCAGCGAGCGGTCGCGGTTCTCGCGCTGTCGCACCGATTCGACCTCCGCTTCGAGCCGGGTCACCTGCGCGTCCACGTCGTGCAACGCGATCGCGACGGCGGCGGCCCGGTCCCGCGCGGCGTCGCGATCGCTTCGCACCCGGTCGCATTCCGCCTGCTGGGGCAGGTGAGTGGACCGGTGCGCGAGCCGGGACAGTTCGGCGTCCAGCTGCGACAATTCGAGCAGCGAGAGCTGCTGCGCCACTTCGGCTTTCATGGCTGATTCCTCCCGGCCTCGTCGCCACGATGCCCCATGTTCCAGGGGTCGGTGCGAATGCCGCACACCCGCACCTGCAACGCGGCCCCGAACCGGGATCGCAACAGGCCGGCGGCCTGGTCACACCAGGGGAATTCGCTGGCCCAGTGCGACACGTCGATCAGGGCCACGTCCGAGGCCCGGCGGTGCTCGTCGGACGGATGGTGCCGCAGGTCGGCCGTGACGTAGGCCTGAACTCCGGCGCCCGCCGCGGCGGCCAGGAGCGAGTCCCCGGCGCCGCCGCAGACGGCCACCCGCGACACGGCCATGTCGGGGTCACCCGCGGCGCGTACGCCCCAGGTGGTCTGCGGCAACGCGTCGCCGACCCGAGATACAAAGTGACGCAGCGATTCCGGCTCCGGTAGCGTGCCCACACGGCCCAGCCCGGCGTCGCCCGGCGAGGGCTGCAGGGCGAAGATGTCGAAGGCCGGCTCCTCGTAGGGGTGGGCGGCGCGCATCGCCGCGCCCACGCCGGCCCGCAGCCGTGCGGGGGCGATGACCTCGATCCGGTCTTCGGCGACCCGCTCGACGGCGCCGATGCTGCCGATCGCGGGCGAGGCGCCCTCGTGCGGCAGGAACTGCCCGATGCCGCTGACGCTCCAGCTGCAGTGCGAATAGTCGCCGATGTGACCCGCGCCGGCCTCGAACACGGCGGCCTGCACCGCCTCGGCGTTCTCCCGCGGCACGTAGACGACCCACTTGTCCAGATCGGCGTGAACCGCCACCGGCTCGAGCACGGCTTCGACGGTCATGCCCAGGGCGCAGGCCAGCGCGTCGGACACCCCCGGCGACGCCGAGTCGGCGTTGGTGTGGGCGGTGAACAGGGAACGCCCGGTCCGGATCAGGCGGTGCACCAGCGCACCCTTGGGCGTACTGGCCGCCACCGTGTCGACCCCGCGCAGCAGCAGCGGGTGATGCGCCAGCAGCAGCCCGCCGGCGGGTACCTCGTCGACGACAGCGGGCGTGGCATCCACCGCGACGGTCACCGATGTCAGCGTGTCGTCGGGGTCACCGCACACCAGCCCCACCGAATCCCACGATTGGGCCAGCCGCGGCGGGTAGGCTTCGTCCAGCACATCGATGACGTGGGACAGTCGTACGCTCACCGCGGTTCCCCTTTCGTCGTCGCCTCCGAGATGGCCTGGACCAGCAGCGGCCACTCGCGGCGCACCGCCGCCCGCAGGTAACGCTCGTCCAAGCCGACGAATGTATCACAGCGGCGGATGGCAATCCCCTTGTCTCTCAACACTTCTCGTATCCAGATACCATCCGGGTGGCGGAACAGCACGAACGGCCCCCGGCCGGGGAGCACCTGGGCACCCACCGCTTGCAGACCGGCAGCCATGTCGGCGCGGCACCCCGCCAGCCGCACCGCCTGCGCCTCCGCGTCGGCGACCGCCGTCGGATCACAGCAGGCCGCGATCGCGGTCAGCTGCAACGTTCCCACCGGCCAGTGTGCCCGCTGCGCGCTCAGCCGCGCCAACAGCCCCGGCGCGCCGAGCGCGTAGCCCACCCGCAACCCGGCCAGCGCCCACGTCTTGGTCAGGCTGCGCAGCACCAGCACGTCGGGCAGCGATTCGCCGGCCAGCGACTCCGGCTCACCGGGCACCGCGTCGGCGAACGCCTCGTCGACCACCAGGATCCGCCCGGGCCGGCGCCAGGCCAGCAGCTGCTCGCGGGTGTGCAGCACCGAGGTCGGGTTGGTCGGATTGCCCACCACGACCAGGTCGGCGTCCTCCGGTGGCCGCACGCCGACGAGGGTGAACGGCGGCTCGAGCACGACGTGGTGCACCGGCACCCCGGCCGCGGTCAAGGCCGCCGCCGGCTCGGTGAACGAGGGTGCCACGACCACCGCGCAGGCCGGACGCAGGTTGCTCAACAGCGCGAAGGCCTCCGCCGCACCGGCCAGCGGCAGGACCTCGTCGCGGGCGCGGCCGTGCCGGCGGGCCACCGCGTCCTGCGCGCGGTGCACGTCGTCGGAGCCGGGGTACCGGGCCAGGTCGTCCAGCCGCTGGGCCAGCCGCCGCACCAGCCACTGCGGCGGCCGCGCGCCGCGGACGTTCACGGCGAAATCGAGCATCCCGGGAGCGACGGCCTCATCACCGTGGTAACGCGCCGCCGCAGGCGGGCTCGGCTGCAGACTCGCCATCCGTGAAACACTAGTGGTCCGTCGTGGCAGGCCGCAGCAACGTCGGGGACAACCGGAATCAGGGACAATGGTCGGGTGACACGCAGCATGGTGATGGCGCAGCTGGTGATCTTCGACCTCGACGGCACGCTGACCGATTCCGCGGAGGGGATCGCGGCCAGCTTCCGGCACGCCCTGGAACGGGTCGGCGCCGCAGTGCCCGACGGTGACCTGGCCGCCCGGCTCGTCGGCCCGCCGATGCACGCCACGCTGCGCACGCTGGGCCTCGGCGAGGACACCGAGGAGGCGATCGCTGCCTACTACAGCGACTACGCCGCGCGGGGCTGGGCGATGAACAGCCTGTTCGACGGCGTCGAACCGCTGCTGGCCGATCTGCGCGCGGCCGGCGTCCGGCTGGCCGTGGCCACCTCCAAGGCCGAGCCGACGGCCCGGCGCATCCTCGCCCACTTCGGGCTCGACGAGTACTTCGAGGTGATCGCGGGAGCCAGCACGGACGGTTCGCGCAGCACCAAGACCGACGTCCTGGCCCACGCGCTGGCGCAGCTGGCGCCGCTGCCCGAGCGCGTGCTGATGGTGGGCGACCGTAGCCACGACGTCGCCGGCGCCGCCGACCACGGCATCGACACCGTGGTGGTGGGCTGGGGCTACGGGCAGTCCGACTTCCCTGGCGGGTTGGGCGAGGGTGCCACGCACGCGGCGACGGTGGCCGAGCTGCGGAGGGTGCTGGGTGTCTGACCGCGAGCCGCTGCACGTCACGTTCGTCTGTACCGGCAACATCTGCCGCTCGGTGATGGCCGACAAGATGTTCGCCGACCAGCTGCGGCGGCGCGGGCTGGGCGAGAAGGTGCGGGTGAGCAGCGCAGGCACCGGCGACTGGCACGTCGGCAGCAGCGCCGACGCGCGGGCGGCCCGCGTCCTGCGCGATCACGGCATCCCCACCGACCACCGCGCCACCCAGGTCGGCCCCGAACACTTGGCGGCCGATCTGGTGGTGGCCATGAGCCGCAACCATCTGCGGATGCTCCAACACCTGGGTGTGGAGCCGCAGCGGCTGCGGATGCTGCGATCATTCGACCCGCGATCGGGCGCTCACACGCCCGACGTCGAGGACCCTTACTACGGCGAACACGAGGATTTCGAGGCCGTCTACACCGTCATCGAGGCCGCCCTGCCCGGCCTGCACGCCTGGGTCGACGACCGGCTCGCGCGGAACGGACCGGGCTGATGCCTCGTGTGGCGCGGGGCCTGGCGTTCCTGCTGCGGCCGGGCTGGATAGCGCTGGCCCTGGTGGTCATCGCCTTCACCTACCTGTGCTTCACAGTGCTCGCGCCGTGGCAGCTGGGAAAGAACAGCAGGACCACACGGGAGAACCACCAGATCGAGCAGTCCCTCAACACCGCCCCGGTGCCTGTGAGAACACTTCTGCCGCATCAGGATTCGTCGGCACCCGACGCGCAGTGGCGCGGGGTGACGGCGACCGGGCACTATCTGGCCGACGTTCGGGTGCTGGCCCGGCTGCGCGTCATCGAGGGCGATCCCGCGTTCGAGGTGCTCGCACCGTTCGCCGTCGACGACGGGCCCACCGTCCTGGTCGACCGCGGCTACGTGCGACCCGAGCAGGGCTCGCACGTGCCCCCGATCCCCCCGGCACCGCAGCAGACCGTGACCATCACGGCACGCCTTCGCGACTCCGAACCGGTCGCCCGGGACAAGGCGCCGTTCGTCAAAGACGGCTTCGAGCAGGTGTATTCGATCAACACCGAGCAGGTCGCCACCCTGACCGGGGTCACGCTGGCCGGGTCGTACCTGCAGCTGGTCGAGGACCAGCCCGGCGGGCTCGGCGTCGTCGGCATTCCGCATCTGGATGCCGGGCCGTTCCTGTCCTACGGCATCCAGTGGATCTCGTTCGGCATCCTCGCGCCGATCGGTCTGGGCTACTTCGTCTACGCCGAGCTGCGGGCCCGCCGCCGGGAAAAGCAGCAACAGACGCCGCCGGCCGGCGCGGCACCACCGCCCCCGCAGACCGTCGAGGAGAAACTCGCCGACCGCTACGGCCGTCGGCGGTAGGCCAATGCCGCGGCGAGGGCTGCCGCGGCCGCCTGCAGCACCGACGACAGCGCCACCGCGCGGCGCAGGTCGGCCACGCCGGGCTCCCGGCCGTCTCCGAGAGAGGGCCGCACCTCCAGCTCGTGCCGATACCGGGTGGGCCCGCCGAGCCGCACGCCCAGCGCCCCGGCGAAGGCCGCCTCGACCACGCCGGCGTTGGGGCTGGGGTGGGCGGCGGCGTCGCGGCGCCATGCCCGCGCCGCACCCGACGGCGATCCGCCCACCAGCGGCGCGCACGCCACCACCAGAGCGGCGGTCACCCGCGCCGCGCCATAGTTCGCCGCATCGTCCAATCGCGCTGCTGCCCAACCGAACCGGGCGTAACGCGGCGAGCGGTAGCCGATCATCGAATCCAGGGTGTTGACGGCCCGGTAGGCCAGCACCGCGGGCGAGCCGCCCGCCGCCGCCCACAGCAGCGGGGCGACCGCGGCGTCGGAAGTGTTCTCGGCGACCGACTCGAGCGCCGCGCGCGTCAGGCCCGCCACATCCAACGCGGCCGGGTCGCGCCCGCAGAGCGCCGGCAACAGCGCCCGCGCGGCGTCGACGTCGCCGCGATCCAGCAGCCCCGACATGTGCAGGCCGGTACGCGTCAGCGATGTTCCCCCCAGGGCCACCCAGGTGGCCGCCCCGGTGGTCGCGATCGCCCCGGCCCGGCCGCCGCGGTCGCCGGCCCGGCCCGCGGTCGCGCCCAGCGCGCTCACCGCAGCGAGCAGCACGCCCGCGTGAGCTGCCCCCGCAACCCTGCTGTCGCGGTAGCTCACCCGCTCCAACCGGGCCGCGGCGCCGCCGAACAGGGCAACGGGATGACCGCGCTTCGGGTCACCCAGGACGACGTCGGCCAGATAGCCGGCCAGCACGCCGGCACTGCGGGTGATCCGCATGTGGCGAGGGTTTCTGCCGTTAGCCAACCAACGGGTTCCTCACCACGACTGCGGAGCCGAACCTGCCGAAATCTCGATCAGCGGACCATAATTCGCGCACGCCGTGCGCCGCGCACAATGCCGCTATGTGCGCGTCGTGCACCATCGAGCCGATGACCTTCCCGGCAGCGAGCATCGTCTTGAGCCGTTGCCAGTAGCCCGCGGGCTCGCCGAGCACGGACAGGGAAGGCGATTCCAGCCACGCATCGACTTGTGCGATGGCTTGACTCTGCGAACTCGGCGGGCTGTAGATCTTCGGGTGTGTGCTTATCGCGAAGAATTCGTGCAGGCATGGCCAGGGAACCGCCCATGCGGATTTGCCTTCGGCAAGGGTCTTGATACGTGCGGACGCGGCCGAGTGAAACTCGGAGTCCCGCCGATGGGCATAGACCAAGATATTGGTGTCGACGGCGATCATGCCGGGTTGGCGTAGATCTCGTCGCGGATTTTCTCCCACGAGGCGCCGCGGAACGCCGGCTGCAAGCCCTGCCCGTCGACGCTGGCGTCGGTGAGTACGAAAGACTCGGCGCCGGAGCGCTGCTTGATCACCGCGCGCAGGCCGCTCTCGATCAACTCCCGCAAAGTCGTCTGCTCCCGGCGGGCGAGTTGTTGCGCCTCGCGTAACAGCTCGTCCGGGAGATTCACGGTGGTCTTCATATGGCTGACCTTATCAGTTCAGCCATACAGCCATATCCCGTCGGGCACCGGGGCCGCTCAGCGAACAGTGGCGAAGAACGCGCGGACGTCGTCGACGAACAGCTCCGGCTGTTCGAACGCGGCGAAATGCCCGCCGCGCGGCATGGCCGTCCAGTGCGTGATGTTGTAGACGGGTTCGCACCAGGACCGCGGCGGCTTCAACAGCTCACCAGGGAAAGCCGCGACGCCCGTGGGCAATTCGACACGATCCAGGTTGCCCCAGGACCGGAAGCTCTCCCAGTACAGACGGGCCGAGGAGGCGGCCGTGCCGGTCACCCAGTACACCATGACGTTGTCCAGCAGCTCGTCTCGCGTCAGCACGTTCTCCGGGTTGCCGTCGCAATCCATCCAGGCCCAGAACTTCTCCACGATCCACGCCAGTTGGCCTACCGGCGAATCGAGGAGCCCATAGCCCAGTGTCTGCGGCCGGGTGGACTGCTGCTTGGAGTAGCCGGTGCCCCACTTGCGGTGCTCGGCCAACGCGGCCAGGGCCCGCTGTTCCTCTTCGGTCGGGTTCTCCAGCGCCGCGGCGGTCGGCCGCCCGATCGGCATGTTGAGGTGGATGGCGGCGCAGCGGCCGCGATTCCGGCCGATCTGGGTGGTGACGGCCGCGCCCCAGTCGCCCCCCTGCGCGCCGTATCGCTGGTAGCCCAGGCGGCCCATCAGCGTCTCCCACGCCTGCGCGATCCGTTCGACGCCCCACCCGGTGCTGCTGGGTTTCCCGGAGAATCCGTAACCCGGAAGCGACGGGCACACCACGTGAAACGCGTCCTCGGCGCGCCCGGACGCCGGGTTGGTCAGCGGCTCGATCACCTTGTGGAACTCCACGACCGAGCCGGGCCAGCCGTGGGTGATCAGCAGTGGGAACGCGTCCTCGTGCAACGAGCGCTGATGGATGACATGGATGTCCAGGCCGTCGATCTCGGTGGTGAACTGCTCGAAGCGGTTGAGCGCGGCCTCGCGCGAGCGCCAGTCGTATCCGTCGGCCCAGTAACCGGCCAGCGCCCGGGTGTAATCCAACGGGATGCCCTGGCTCCAGTCGTGCACGCATTCGGCCTCGGGCCAGCGGGTGCGCGCCAGGCGCGTGCGCAGGTCCTGCAGGACATCGTCGGAAATGTCGATGCGGAACGGTTGCACGGCCTCACCGCCCCTCGTCATCGTCGCATCGCGCTGGTGGGCGCGGACGGTATGGAACCGCCGACCGCTGGTGTGTCAAACCCGGGCGGGCCGTCTGTCTCGTTTTACTCCATGCCGCGGAGTCCGGGAACGCCCAGGCCAGCGGCTCGCGTGTGTCCGCTGCGGCCACACAGTGCCGAGTTGTGTTCACCCATCCTGGCACACTCTTGGCACTGCGGGGGTTTCGGTCACGCCTTTCCGGAGAGCCGCACGTGATGCGATAACACAGCGTTAGCATCAGTTACTTCGCTAAGTGATGCTACGGTGGCGGTATGGCATCACTCAGCGGCGGAACCGCTGTCGACTACGAGACGCTTACTTGGGGGCTGCCGACTGAAACCACTTATCAGCTGGCCGATCTGCGGGCGGCGCAACGTCAGACCGGCGAATACCAGGCTGCCATACCCGCCACCATCGCAGACCTGGATGTCGCGCTGCCCGCGAGGGTGCTCGCCGATGCCGAAGAAGCCAGCCATGAGATCGCACGGTTCGACGCTGAACTCGGCGACGAGGTCGCCCCTTTCGCGTCGATACTGCTGAGGACGGAGTCGGCAGCCAGCTCGAATATCGAAAACCTCACCGCGTCGGCGCGGACCATTGCCGAAGCCGAGACGCTGGGCGACACCAGCCGTCGCAACGCGGCGATGATCGTCGGCAACACCGAAGCGATGAAAGCTGCCATCGCACTGGCGGATCAAATCGACGAGGATGCGATTCTTGCCATGCACACCGCGTTGATGCGCGGCAGCCATCCGGACATGGCCGGAAAATGGCGTACCGAGCAAGTCTGGAGAGGCGGCGGCAACTTCGGTCCCCGCGGGGCCGACTTTGTGGCTCCTCATCACGAGCGTGTCCACACCGCCATCGCAGACCTGCTGACATTCTCCCGGCGGAACGACGTCCCAACGCTGCCGCAGGTCGCGATTGCGCACGCGCAGTTCGAGACTGTCCACCCTTTCCCGGACGGCAACGGGCGTACCGGACGCGCGCTGATTCAGGCGATGCTCCGCAACAAGCGGCTGACCCGGCAAATCACCGTCCCCGTCTCCGCAGGACTGCTCACCGACACCGACGCATATTTCGGCGCGCTCGGCTCCTATCGGGAGGGCGACCCTGCACCAATAGTCGAAAGTCTCTCCGCCGCCTCGGTATCGGCGGTCGCGAACGGTCGGCACTTGGTCGCCGATCTGCGGTCGATACGCGCAACCTGGGATTCACAGATCACTGCCCGCCGCGACTCGGCAGTTCACCGAGTTGCGGACTTGCTGATCAAACAGCCGGTGTTCAACGCGCGGGTGCTCCAGCGTGAACTGGGCATCTCGACCGGGAATGCACGCAGATACGTGGATCCCCTCGCCGACGCTGGGATCATCGTCGAGTTCACCGACCGCGCCCGCAACCGGGCCTGGCGCGCACCCGAGGTCCTGGGCGCACTTGACGCATTCGCTGTGCGCGCCGGACGGCGTGGACCCACCGCCTAGCCGCCCGCGCACCACCCAAAGGTCCACGGGCGATGCCGAGAATGCCGACTCCCGGCGGGGCGATCTGCATCAACGCTGGTGGGCGCGGACGGTATCGAACCGCCGACCGCTGGTGTGTAAAG